>JBBQQV010000184.1:0-6454 GCA_038215505.1 Lysobacterales bacterium | reverse complement strand
GCTTGAATAGCGCCTTGGTGAGACGAGCCTCTTCGGTCAACAAAGCGGTGGTGTCTTCCGCCAATGCAACTTGGCGCAGGCTGCGCTGCGCCAGTTCCTCGATTCGTCCTGCGTTGCAGGCAAAACCACTCTCGCGCAGATTGCGCTGCGTCCATTGCCCAAGTAAGCGCTCAATCCGCGCACGCTGAAAGGCCTTTGCCGCACAGAGCCGCAAGTCATCGTCGAACCAGAACTTCACCCATGCTTGAAGAAATTCGGTAGGCCGGTACTCGCTTTGCGGCGACAGCCAAGCCACTTCCACTTCCACTTCGTTGGCACTAAACAGCGGCGTGCCACCACCGCCGCAAAAGCCTACCAATACGCCTGCTTTGGCCAGCTCACGCATGGCGGCTTGGGTGATTGAGGTTCCGCCACCCAGCAGAAGCGTCGTGGTGTTGGCAATCGGGATGTTCCAGTACGCCGAGCGCTTGCCTTCATCAGTGACGTACTCGACCCGCCCGCCATTCACCAGGACGCGGCAACGCTCCAAAAAGTAGATGTTGGCGCGCTTGCTGTGCAGAATCGACTTGAGATCGCTGTTGGCGATGTCATGCACGTCAGCCTCCCAATTAAGATTTGCGCAGAACAAACTTTGACCGGCATGCGGCTATATCGCAATGCCGCAGCTTTTGCGTATCGGCGCGTTCGATGGAGGTGCGCAGGTCCGGCGCGATGCGCTGCGCTTATTTCGCCCTGCCGCGCTCGATGCTCAACTCAACCCCAACTTCTCCATCCCTGTCCGTCCGCTGGCGGCTGAAATCATCCCCAGCACGCGGGCGGGTTCGGCGTCCAGCATGTCCCAGGTAAAGCGCCACACCCAGTTGTGCCCATTCATGGTGCCGGGTGTGTTCATGCGGTGGCTGGCGGGTAGGCCGAGCACGTCTTGTAGCGGGAATACGGCGACGTTGGCTACCGAGTTGCAGCAGGCGCGAATCATCGCCCAGTGGATGTCGTGCTCACCGGCGGCCAGATAGGTGCCGGCGTAGGTGCGCTCGCGTGCGCTGGCGGTGTCCCACCAGCCGCGCACGGTGTCGTTGTCGTGGGTGCCGGTATAGGCGACGAAGTTGGTGCTCCAGTTGTGCGGCAGAAACTCGTCGTTGGCATCCGAGCCGAATCCAAATTGGAGGATTTTCATACCGGGGAAATCGAAGCCATCGCGCAGCTCGACCACGTCCGGCGTGATCAGCCCCAAGTCTTCCGCGACGATGGGTAGCTCACCGAGTTGGCGGGCGATGGCATCGAACAAGGCACGACCGGGGCCGGGCATCCACACGCCGTCCTCGGCGGTGGGGCAACTGGCAGGAATCTCGTAATAGGCGGCAAAACCACGGAAATGATCGATGCGAAACACGTCGACCTGATGAAGGGCGCGACGCAACCGCGCCGCCCACCACGCATAGTCTTCCGCCGCCATTTTGTCCCAGCGATACAGCGGGTTGCCCCAGCGCTGGCCGGTCGGTGCCATCGAATCCGGCGGACACCCAGCGACCACGGTGGGTTGGCAATCAGCGTCAAGAAAGTACAGATCGGGCCGCGCCCAACAGTCCGCGCTGTGATGGGCGATGAAGATGGGCAAGTCGCCCATGATCGCCACGCCGCGCGCGTTGGCGTACTGCTTCAGCGCCACCGCCTGGGTGTCGAAACACCACTGCACGAAGGACCAGAATCGAATCTCCCCCGCGTGCTGCAATCGCGCTGCTTGCAACGCCGATGGCCTGCGATCACGCAAGTCAGCCGACCATTGCCACCAGGGTTTGCCCGCATGCGCCGTCTCCAGGGCCATGAACAGCGCGTAGTCATCCAGCCATTCGGATTGTTCGGCGCACCAGTCCGCGAACTCGGCGAGCGCGCTGGCATCTGCCTGTCGCTGAAACCCCGCTTCGGCAAGCCGCAGTTGTGCCAACCGCCACGGCTCAACATGGTAAAAATCGGCACGTTGGCGGGTGAATCCGCGCTGGGGCAGCTCTGGCGTGGACAACCAACCTGCAGCTACCAAGGGCTCCAAAGCCACCATGAGGGGGCTTCCCGCAAATGCCGATACGCTTTGATACGGCGAGTTGCCCGGCCCAATCGGATTGGTCGGCAGCCATTGCCAAATGCGCTGTCCGGCGGTCGCCAGCCAATCGGCGAACCGGTAGGCGTCCGGACCAAAGTCGCCAATGCCATGCGGGCCAGGCAGCGAGGTGAGGTGCAGCAAAACGCCGGCACTGCGCTGGTGGAGGTCAATCATGATCTAGCCCGCATGTTCAAGGAACTCATAAAAATGGCTCAGCGATTGGAATGCTGCGCAACAGCAGCAAGGAGCGGGCGGGAGCAAGCAAGCTCTGATTTAGCGGCGGCGAATCCAAAGCAATGGCCGCACTGCTATCAAGCAGCAGCTGCCAATCTCCCGACGTCAGTCCAATGCGGACGGGATGCGCCTCGGGATTGAAGATCAACAGCAGATGCGGCTCTGCGTGATCGGGCGCGAATAGCTGGCAGGCAAAGGCCAGTTGGCTGCTCTCGTTCCAGTCTTGAACATGCATTGGCGCGCCACTCGGGCTTAGCCAGAGAATGCTCGCTTCGCCTGCTCTGCCGGGGTGATTGGCGAACCAACGGTCGTGGTGCAGGAGGGGCTCGGAACGGCGCAGCCGCAGCAGCTCGGACACCAGTCGCACGGTGTCGGGTTCGGCGGTTTCCCAATCGATCCATCCCAGCGGACTGTCTTGGCAGTAGGCGTTGTTGTTGCCGTCCTGACTGTTGCCGAGTTCGTCGCCGGCGTACAACATCGGCGTGCCTTGGGCCAGCAGCACCGTGGCCAGCAGCGCGCGGCGTACGCGGCGGCGCGCATCGACAATCAGAGGGTCGGCGCTGGCGCCTTCAAAGCCAAAGTTGGCGCAAATCTCGTTGTCACGACCGTCGCGATTCTGCTCGCCGTTGAAGTGGTTGTGCTTGCCCGAATAGCTGACCACATCGGCCAAGGTAAAGCCGTCGTGGGAACTCACAAAATTGATGCTGGCACCGGGGCGGCGACGGCCGTGATGGAATAGATCGCTGGATCCCGTAAAGCGGCGGGCGAACTCGCCGCGAGTAACCCCGCGTTGCAGCCAGAAGCTGCGCGCAGCGTCGCGGAAACGGTCGTTCCAATCGAGAAATCCGGCCGGAAAGCGCCCGGCTTGATAGCCATCGGGTCCACCATCCCAAGGCTCGGCGATCAAGCGTGCGTGCGCCAAGGTTGGGTCCTGACGGAGCGCCACGAAGAACGCGGCATCCGGATCAAAGCCATGCTTGCCGCGACCGAGCACCGGCGCCAAGTCAAAACGAAAACCATCGATGCCCATCACATCGACCCAATAGCGCAGGCAATCGAGCACGAATTGAGTCACCCGCGGGTGCGCCACGCTCAAGGTGTTGCCGCAATGGCTGTAGTTCTCGCAGCGGCTGGGATCATCGGCCTTCAACCAGTACCAACTGGCGTTGTCGAGGCCGCGGAAGCTGATCGTCGGCCCAGCCTCACTGCCTTCCGCCGTGTGATTGAAAACGACATCGATGACAACTTCAAAGCCATGCGCATGCAGGGTAGCCACCATCTGCCGAAACTCTTCGCGCGTCGCCGTTGGATTGTCGCGATGACTGCTCAGACGCGGCTCGGCGCAGAAGAATCCCAACGTGTTGTAACCCCAATAGTTGGCCAGCCCGCGTTGGGTCAACAAGGGTTCATCGAGGCTGTAGTGCACGGGCAACAGGGACAACGTGGTCACGCCCAGCTTTTGCAGATGGGCGATCGCGGCCGGATGCGCCAAGCCCGCATAGGTGCCACGCAGCGCCGCCGGAACACCGGGCAAGGTCTTGCTGAAGCCTTTGACATGAACTTCGTAAATGACCACTTCTTTGCTGGCGTAATGCGGCCGATTGAACGCGCCAGGTGCCGGCGAATCCGGTTCAGCGACCCGTGCTTTCAAAGCATGCAAGGCATTGTCGCGAGCGTCGAAGGAACGCGTGCCATCAGGATGCGCCAAGCTGTAGCCGTGATGCTCGTCGTACCAGACAAAGTGGCCGATGATTTCGCGGGCGTATGGATCGAGCAGCAGCTTGTTGGCATTGAAACGATGGCCCACATCGGGTGTGTAAGGTCCATGCGCGCGGAGGCCATACACCAGCCCGCTGCCCAGCCCAGGCAGCAGGCCGTGAAACACGCCATCGACCGGGCCAAACAAGGTGTAGCGCTTGAGTTCGCGGACGCCGCCGGCATCGAATACACACATTTCGATACGCTCGGCGTGCTCTGAAAACACTGCAATGTTCACCCCGCCATCGACCGCATGCGCACCAAACGGAAAGGTGCGGCCCGGCAGCAAATCGAGGGGCAAGTGAACCGTCATACCGGCACCAGAAACAGCGTCGCCAGCGGCGGCAGATCAAGCGCCAACGAGTGCGTGCGTCCTTGCGAGGCGACATGCTCGATCAACATCGTCGCGGGGCCGTTGCCGAGATTGCTGCCGCCGTAGAACTGCGAGTCGGTATTCAACGCCTCCCGCCAATGTGAATGCGCACTCGGCACACCAATCCGATAGGCAAGCCGCGGCACCGGCGTGAAATTGCAGGCCACCAATACACAGCCGCCATTGCCATCAAAACGTGCCCACGCAAACACCGCCTGCGCTTCGTCATTGGCCTCGATCCACTCGAATCCAGCGCCTTCGCAATCCAGCCGATGCAAAGCGGGCGTGTCGCGATACAGACGATTGAGATCGCCGATCAAGCGCTGCATACCCGAATGACGCGGGTCGTCAAGCAAGCCCCACGGCAAGGGCTGCTGATGATTCCACTCGCTGGTTTGGGCAAACTCCTGACCCATGAACAACAGCTTTTTTCCCGGATGGCCCCACATGAAGCCGTAGTAGGCGCGCAGATTGGCAAATCGCTGCCAATCGTCGCCAGGCATCTTGGCCAGCATCGAGCCCTTGCCGTGGACCACTTCATCGTGGCTGATGGGCAAAATGAAGTTCTCGCTAAACGCGTACACCAAGCCGAATCGAACCAGCTCATGATGCCAGCGACGATGCACCGGGTCCTGCTGGATATAGCGCAGGGTGTCGTTCATCCAGCCCATATTCCACTTGTAGTGGAAGCCGAGACCGCCGGCATCGGTGGGTGTGCAGACACCGGGGAATGCAGTGGATTCTTCGGCGGCGGTGATGGTACCGGGTGCCAGCGCACCGGCCTCGATGTTGATCTGCTGCAGCAAGGAAATCGCTTCGAGATTCTCGCGGCCGCCATGCGCATTCGGCAACCACTGCCCCGCCTCGCGCGAGTAATCGCGATACAACATCGACGCCACTGCATCCACACGCAGGCCGTCGATGCCGCGCTGCAACCAGTACAACGCGCTGCCGGCAAGAAAGCTACGGACTTCGGTGCGTCCAAAGTTGTAGATCAACGTGTTCCAGTCGCGATGAAAACCCTCGCGTGGATCGGCGTATTCGTACAGCGCGCTGCCGTCGAACTGGACCATGCCAAACGCGTCAGACGGAAAGTGCGCTGGCACCCAGTCAATCAGCAGTCCGAGACCGCGCCCGTGGCAGGCATCAACGAAGCGCTCGAAACCAGCGATGTCGCCAAAACGCGCGCTGGGCGCATATAAGCCCAGCGTCTGGTAGCCCCAGGAACCATCAAACGGGTACTCACTGATCGGCATCAACTCGATATGGGTGAAGCCAAGGCCGGCCGCATAGTCCGGCAGGTGGTTCGCAAGTGCGTCCCAATCCGGAAACTGCGAATCACCCAGATGCTTCCAGCTCGCCGGGTGGACCTCGTAGATGCTGATCGGTGCTTGCCGAGCGTTGGCCGTCGCCCGATCCGGCGGCAGAGACCGACAAACTGGCAAGGCAACGACTCGACTCGCATTTTCAGGCCGCAGCTGCGCACTACGCGCGTAAGGATCTGCCTTCAACGGCAGCACTTTGCCAGCTGCATCCAGCAACTCGAATTTGTAGAGTTCACCCACGCCAATGTGGGGCACAAAGATCTCCCATACACCGGCCGCATGGCGCAGTCGCATGGCGTGCCGGCGGCCGTCCCAAGCGTTGAAGCCACCCACGACACTGACGCGCCGCGCATTCGGTGCCCATAGCGCGAAACGCACGCCATCGACGCCATCAATGCAGTTCGGATGCGCACCCAGCCGCGTCCACGGGCGCTGCTCACGACCCTCTTGCAGCGCCTGCAAGCAAGTCTCTTCAATCTGCGGACCAAATGCGTAGGCATCAGCCACATCGACAATTGCGCCGTCGCTCCAGCGCACGCGCAGCCGGTAGTCGAAGCGCTTGCGACGGCGTGGAATCGCCGCTTCAAACAAGCCATCGGCATGCCGTTGAATCAAGGCCACCAGCGACTGCCCGCTGGCGGTGTCGATCACTTCGACCGCATTAGCGCC
>JBBQQV010000183.1:0-6512 GCA_038215505.1 Lysobacterales bacterium | reverse complement strand
GTGCTGCGGCACCACCTGAGCACGCCGCGCCGACGCGCAAGCCAAGACCCCGTGGCGAAGGCGACGCCGGCCTTGAGACATTCCGGATTGCGGTGGGTGAGGCGCATGGTGTGCGACCCAACAACATCGTCGGTGCCATTGCCAATGAGGCCGGCATCGAAAGCCGGTTCATTGGTCGAATCGATATTCGTGACGACCACAGCCTGATCGACCTACCCAAAGGCATGCCCGAAGAGCTGCTGGAACATCTGAAAAACGTTTGGGTCGCGGGCCAAAAGCTGAAAATTCAGCGGGTCGTCGGCGATGGCGGACCGCGCCCGATTCGACCACGCAGCGGCAGCGCGCCGGGAGCCGTACCTGCGCGGCCGGATCGACCCGCGCGGGTCGAGCGGACAAGTGGCGATTCACCTGCGGGAACCCAAGCCCCCCGCCGCAGTCCGCCGCCGCACGCTAGTGGCGACCGACCGCATGCAGACAAGCCAAGCGGCGCGAAGTCCCCCTTCAGCAAGCCTGGCTTTGCCAAGACTGGCGCCAGTAAGCCCGGCTCCGGAAAGCCTAGCTTTGGCAAGGCCGGGCCGCGCAAGCTTGGTCCGGGCAAGCCTGGTCCCGGCAAGTTCTAGTCCCTTCGATGTAGGTGCGCGGCGTTCACCGCGCAGTCTGCGTGCGCCCTTGCCAACGCCTATTTGGACCCCCGAGAGGTAGTGCAGTCAGCGAACGGGCAGCGCCATGTTGCAAAGCTCCAAGCGTCCAACCGGATGCACGAACCATTCCTCGTGACGCGAGCGGCGCGCTTCGATCAACTTGAGAAACGAGTCGCTGTCGCTGCGCAATTTCTGCAGGCGCGGGCGCTTGGCGTCGGGCTCGTGCGAGGCGAGGTGGATGTACTTGATGGGCACGGTCTGCGCCGGATCTGCAAAAAAGCCCAGTGGCCCGGTACCACGCGGCAGGCTCGATAGCAGCGGCATGCCCTCCAGCACACGGCCGACCACGGTGATGTTGCGATCCAAATGCCGTGGCGAATGACCGGTCACGACATACAGGCTGCTGCCATTGCTGCTGTCGGCTGGATTGTCGCGGCCCGCACCGACCATGCCATAGCAGTGCGTCAACCACGCCCGCTCACCCTCGCGCGCCACCGGAAATCCATCTACAAACCCAACCTGCGCGGCGTAGCTGTCAGGGTCGGGGAGGGCAGTAAACGTCAACCCGTCCGCCGCGCGATCAAACTCGGCCGGGAGCTTGGCTTGTGCCTCGCCCAAAGAGCGCGCCTGCTTGCTGTCGGCATTGGGATCGCCCCACTGCACCACGTAGTTGTCTTGCGAGCGAACAATGCTGGAATTGCTGAAATAGCTGCCCTTGACCAGCGCGATGATGTTGGCCACATGCTTGGGAGCGAACTGCGGTGCCAGTTCAATCACCACGCGGCCGGTTTCCAACTGCATCACCAAGGTTCGCTCGGGATCAAGGTCAATCCACTCCTCGGGGCTGGACTCCGCCAGCACACTAGACATGGTCGGCGCAGTGGGCGAGGGCGTCTCGGCGGCGGACGCATTTCCAAACAATGCCAAGCAGATAGACGCGACCAGTAAGCGCATGCGATTTGTCCATTGATGGGTGGCGAAAAGCTTAGTGCGAATATCTGGTCTGCCGTCAACTTGTGATTCAACGCCGCGACCGTGCTGATCTAACCGCAGACTGAGGTCCCCAGTCCCCAGTCCCCAGTCCCCAGTCCCCAGTCCCCGGTCTCAAATCTCCAATCTGCAATCTCCAAACTCACCAACTCACCCCTTCCTGCAACGCCGATAGCTGCTCTTGCAGTTGTGCGATGACGGATTCCCAGTGGCGGCGTTCGCCGAACCAGGGGAAAGCAGCGGGGAAGGCGGGGTCGCTCCAACGGCGGGCGATCCAGCCGTGGTAGTTGAGCAGACGCAGGCTGCGCAAGGCTTCGATCAAGCCAAGTTCATGACGATCAAAGGCGCGAAAGCGCTCGTAACCTTCCATCAGCCAATCGAACTGCTGGCGTTGATCTTGCGGCGGACCAGAGAGAAGCATCCACAGATCTTGCACTGCAGGTGCAGTCAGGCAATCGTCAAGATCGACAAAGTGCGCGCTGCCGTCACGCCACAACAGATTGCCGGGATGGCAGTCGCCATGGGTGCGGATGTCCGTCACTTCCCATGCGGCATCGAAGGCGGCGTCCACATGTTCGAGCACGGCGTCGGCAAGGGTAGCGAAGTTGTCTTCGAGCTCAGGCGGCAGCCAGCCGCCATCCAGCAGGAAATTGACCGGCGCATCGCCGTACGTGTCGACGTCGAGCGCGCCGCGGTGAGCAAACGGCTGCCGCGCGCCAACCAAGTGAATGCGTGCCAATAGTTGGCCGAGGTGTCGCAAAGTCTCGCGGTCGCCGGGCTCGGGTGCGCGGCCACCGCGCAGCGGGAACAGGGCGAATCGAAATCCGGCATGCGTATGCAGGGTGTTGTCGGCCAGTCGCTGCGGCGCGACGACGGGCAATTCGGCGGCCACCAATTCGGCCGCAAACGCATGTTCTTCAAGAATTGCCGCGTCGGTCCAGCGCGCGGGGCGATAGAACTTGGCGACCACCGCCACACTGTCTTCGATGCCAACCCGATAGACACGATTCTCGAAACTATTGAGCGCCAGCACGCGGCCATCGGTCAGCAGGCCCAGCGACTCCACTGCCGCGAGCACGCATTCGGGATCAAGCTTGGCATAGGGCGGCGCTGCCGCCTGTTTGCCCACTCGCGGCGCTGCCGCCGGATGGCCCGCGCGCGGCGTAATCGCCTGTCTGCTCACTTCCGAGAGCCGCGCGTAGGCAAGGCTACTGCCTGTTCCAATGCGGACGCGCTGGCGTGCAATGGCGGCAGCAGGTAACAGTGATTCCCCACCGCCAACAGCCCTGCTTCAGCAAATGCCTGTCTATAAAATGCGGGAGTCCGCCGCAGCCAGCCGATTTCGTCGCCTTCGGCCTCGTCGCCGCGGCAGAACAGATCGAGAAAGGCCATGCCATGACCGAGTTCGGCAAACCCGGACAGCCCTTTGCGCAGGGTCTCGGCATCGAGATAGTGAATGACATCCGAGCACACCAGCAGATCGACACTGCGGGCAAATCGAAGCTCGCCCAACTGCTTGAAATCTACCCAAAGCAGATTGCGTGCGCGGCCGTAGCGGGCCACTGCGTAGTGGCTGCTGTCGACGCCCATGTAGTCGACATCTGCACGCAGTTTCTTTAGCGGGGCGCGCCACGCGCCCTCGCCGCAGCCAACATCCAGCACCGAGCGCAAGCGTCGACCCAGGTGATATTCACAAGCCGCCACCGCCAGCGCGACCTTCTGTTGCAAGCGTGCGGTGGCGCCGGCGGTACCGCCCGGCGGGCGGTACCAACGATCAAAGTAGTCGCGGTCGTAGAGTTTGGCCATGCCCGCAGGGTAGCGGGTTGGCGCTTATGACGGGTGTCAAGTCAGTCGGATTCTCAACAACCCGCAAGCAACTGGATCGTCGCCCCCGCGGCTTCACGCGTGCGTACGAATAAACTCCCGCACCCGCGGATACACCTCTTCACGCCAACGGCGGCCGCTGAAAATGCCGTAGTGACCTGCGCCTTCAACCGTCAAGTGATGTTTCTGCGCGGCTGGCAAGCCGCGGCAAAGATCGTGCGCTGCCTGGGTTTGGCCGAGGCCCGAGATATCGTCCAATTCACCTTCGATGGTCAGCAGACCGCCACTCCGGATCGCGTCCGGATTCACCCGTTCGCCGGCCACATCCCACTCGATACGCGGCAACAGATGTTGCTGGAAGACGATGCGAATGGTGTCCAAGTAGTACTCCGACGGCATGTCCAACACCGCGTTGTACTCGTCATAGAAGCGTCGATGACTTTGCGCGTCGTCGAGGTCGCCCTGGATCAGATCCTGATAAAAATCCCAGTGCGATTGCGCATGCCGATTCGGATTCATGGCGATGAAGCCGGCGTGTTGCAGGAATCCGGGATAGACCTTGCGACCACGACCCGGATAGTTGTCCGGTACCTGGTGAATGACATTGTTGCGAAACCATGCCAGCGGCTTGGTCGTCGCCAGATTGTTCACCTGGGTTGGGCTGCGCCGGCTGTCGATGGGGCCGCCCATCAAAGTCACGCTGCGCGGCGTTGCTTCACCGCGCGCGGCCATCAGCGAGATCGCCGCCAACACCGGCACGGTCGGCTGACACACTGAAATCACGTGCAAGTTCTCCGCGCCGAGCAGGCGGATGAAATCCTGGATATAAGCGACGTAGTCGTCCAAATGGAAGGCGCCTTGATCGAGCGGCACCATGCGCGCGTCGATCCAATCGGTGATCCATACTTTGTGATCGCCGAGCAGCGTGCGCACGGTGTCGCGCAACAGCGTCGAGTGATGCCCCGACAGCGGCGCGACCAGCAGCACCTTGGGGTCGTCCTTCAGGTCATCGACGACGGTCGATTCGTCGCTGTAACGCTTGAAGCGCAGCAATCGGCAAAAGGGCTTTAGCGCCGCTTCCACTTCGACAATGGGCAAGGTGTGGCCGTGCGCCTGCACGCTGCGAATGTCGAACTGCGGTTTCTCGTAGCCTTTGCCAAGCCGATGGAACAGCTCGTATCCGGCAGAAATCCGCTGCGCGCCGGGAACCTTGGACAGCCAGCTTTGCGGCTCGCCATACATCCGGGCGGCGGCTTCGGCACCATAAACCCACGGACTCATCCAGGCGCGTGTCATTTCGTGCATGCGATAGAGCAAGGTCAGTCTCCAGCTGCAATTGGTGCGGCGCATCATTGCACAGCCCGGCCGGCCACGATGTGATCGGGTCGACTTGATCGCATTGACGTGGCTGCGGCTGCGAACGCACGAACTTTACTTCGCCCAAGCCGCTTCCTGCGCTACGCTGCCTGCCAGTGTCTAACGAGGACTCAGCATGACCGCGTTCATCGATTTCAAGGCCACCACCATCGATGGTGATGAGCAGTCACTTGCCGATTACACCGGCAAAGTGGTTCTGGTCGTAAATACGGCCAGCAAGTGTGGTTTCACGCCGCAGTACACCGGGCTGGAGGCGCTCTACCGCAAGTACGCGGACAAAGGACTGGTCGTGCTTGGCTTTCCCTGTGACCAATTCGGTCATCAGGAACCTGGCAATGCGGCCGAGATCAAGAACTTCTGCTCGCTGAGTTATGACGTCAGCTTTCCGCTGTTTGCCAAGGTCGAGGTCAATGGCAGCGACGCCCATCCCCTGTTTCGCTACCTGAAAAAAGAAGCGAAAGGTTTGCTTGGCACCGAGGCAATCAAGTGGAATTTCACCAAATTCCTGATTGATCGCGATGGCAAGGTGCGAGGCCGCTACGCACCCACCGACACGCCGGAAAGCATAGAGAAGGACTTGCTGGCGCTGTTGTAGCGCAGGCTGATCGCTGCCGCCGCCCCACCTTGGCAGACTAATCTGCAGTTTTGGGAGCGACGGAAGCCGCGAAGAGGAAGCCTCAGGATGCGGCCTTCGCGGCTGCCGTCGCTCCCACAAAAGGCACGCCCGGTTCCACCTGATCGCCCCATCAATAACGGTAATCCCATGGATGCACTCGCCCGCAAGGACATCGCCAATGTCCTTCATCCCGCCACCAACTTCCATGCGCATCGCGAAAGCGGCCCGCTGATCATCGAGCGTGGTGAAGGCGTCTACGTGTATGACACGTCGGGCAAGCGTTATCTGGAAGGTTTGGCGGGTCTCTGGTGCGTGGCCATTGGCTATGGCGAGCAGGCCCTGATTGACGCCGCGACAGCGCAGATGAGCAAGCTCGCTTACGGTCATATGTTTGCCTCACGCAGCCATGAACCGGGCATTCTTCTGGCCGAAGCGCTCAACCAGTGGTTGCCGCCGAGTCGGCGCCACACTGGCCCTTGGCGCATTTTTTATGGCAACTCGGGATCGGACGCCAACGACACCCAGGTCAAGCTGATCCGTTACTACAACAACGTCATCGGTCGTCCGCGCAAGAAGAAGATCATCAGCCGCATTCGTGGCTATCACGGTGTCACTTTGGCCTCGGCCAGCCTCACTGGGCTGCCTAATTTCCATCAGCATTTTGATTTGCCGATCGACGGCGTGTTGCACACCGATTGCCCGCATCACTATCGGTTTGGCCTGCCCGGAGAATCAGAAGACGAGTTTGCGACGCGCCTTGCAGCCAACCTCGAAGCCATGATCCTGGCGGAAGATCCCGACACAGTCGCCGCCTTCATCGCCGAGCCGGTGATGGGGGCAGGCGGACTGGTGGTGCCGCCGCGCGGCTATTTTGAAAAGATTCACGGCGTGCTCGACACGTACGACGTGTTGATGATCGACGACGAAGTGATCTGCGGATTCGGTCGGCTGGGCACGCGTTTCGGCTGCGAGGCGGTGGGCATGCGGCCGGACACCATCTCGATGGCCAAGGCGCTGTCGTCGGCGTATTTGCCGATCAGCGCGGTGGCGGTGCCGGACTGGAT
>JBBQQV010000182.1:0-6531 GCA_038215505.1 Lysobacterales bacterium | reverse complement strand
GGTCATCGCCGCGCTCATGGCCCAAGGCATGGCCGATTATGATGCCGCCGCTTTGGGAGCAGTTCTGCACGCGGCGGCGGGTGATCAAGCCGCGGCCGATGGAGGTCAGCGCGGGTTGTTGGCCTCGGACTTGTTGCCTTGGTTACGGGGTGATCGCGCGCGGCAGTCCTTCTGCCGCTCCGCAACACCGCAATGAGTGGGGGCGCAAGCGGCGAGCCTCTCGCACTAAAGCTGGGGGACCCAACGGCCACCGAGCATCTCGGCGACGCACTTGCCCGCTCGCTGCCCGCTGCACTCAATTCTGTGGTGTATCTCGAAGGCGATTTGGGTGCCGGCAAGACCACGCTTGCACGCGCCTTGTTGCGCGGACTTGGCGTCCGTGGGCCGATCCGAAGCCCGACCTACACCTTGGTCGAACGCTACCCATTGGCGGCAGGAGGCGAATCCGCGCACCTTGATTTGTACCGGATTGCCGATCCCGAAGAGCTCGACTATCTCGCTCTCGACGAACTCGCTGCCAGCGCCCGTCTATGGCTGGTGGAGTGGCCACAACGTGGCACAGGCCGCTTGCCGAAGGCTGATCTGGTAGTCGCCATGGCGATGGTGGGTGATGCTCGCGAAGCACACTTGCATGCGCAGTCGCCGGTCGGGATTCGCTGGTTGGCGAATCTCGGCAAGGACTTTTTTGCCAAGGGCGGACGCCAGTCTGCGGCAACATAGCTCACCGAATTGTTAGAAAGTTCGCCCAGGTAACGGATTTACTTGGGGAATTGCTTGATTTTGCCGCAACAGTGGCGTTCAATCTGTGCGATGAGCTCATTCCCGCCCGTTTTGCTGCGTGCGCTGCCCCTTGCACTGCTTTTTTGCAGTCTGCTTTTATGCTGCTCACCGGCATCGGCAGCTCAGTTAGGCGCGCTCAGGGTTTGGGCAGGTCCGGAATACACTCGTATCGTGTTCGACGTGTCAGGGCCGTTGGACTACAAGATGTTCAGCTTGGCTGACCCCAACCGCGTGGTACTCGACGTGAAGCGCGGCCAACGCGGCGCTGGCTTCCGTGCCGCAGAAGTGGCCGGATTATTGAAAGGCGTGCGCAGTGGCGCGTTGGGCAAAGACGATTTGCGTGTGGTGTTTGACCTGAGCGAACGCGTCAACCCACGCAGTTTTCTGTTGGAGCCCGCTGAAAAGCTTGGTTACCGTTTGGTGGTTGATCTTTACCCCGAGCAGGCAACGCCAAGCGCTTTGCGTACCCTTGCCCAGGCGCTGCCGTCGAGTGATCGCAAAGTCATTATTGCGATCGATGCCGGCCACGGCGGCGAAGATCCCGGTGCGCGCGGCCCCACCGGCGTCTTCGAGAAGAACATCACCCTTTCAGTGGCGCGAGAATTGGCAGCCCAGATCAATGCCGAGCGCGGCATGGAAGCGGTCTTGATTCGTGACGGTGACTACTTCATCCCGCTGCAGAAACGCTATCGCAAAGCGCGTGAGGCCAAGGCCGATCTTTTCGTTTCCATCCACGCGGATGCGTTTCATCGGCAGGCAGCGGCGGGCGCGTCCGTGTATGTGCTGTCCACCCGCGGCGCGTCGGGCGAGGCGGCGCGTTGGTTGGCCGACCGCGAGAACGCGTCTGATCTGGTCGGCGGGGTGACGTTTGAGGGCAAGGACAACACCTTGGCGGCGGTGCTGCTCGATCTTTCCCAAAGCGCGACGATGAAGGGCTCGCAAGACGCCGCCAACAACGTGCTGTCGGCACTCAAGCGGGTCGGCAAGGCGCATAAGCCCAACGTCGAGCACGCCAATTTCGTCGTTCTGCGCTCGCCCGATGTGCCATCGATGCTGGTCGAGACGGCATTTATTTCCAATCCCGACGAAGAAAAAAAGCTCAACGATCCCGCCTATCGTCGGCGACTGGCGCAAGCCATTCGCGATGGTGTGCGCGACTACTTCCAAGTGCAGCCGCCGCCGGGTACGTGGCTGGCGAACAACGTCCAGGATCTGCCCCGCGAGCACGTGGTCAGCCGTGGTGAAACCCTCAGCCTGATCGCCACTCGCCACAACGTGCCCTTGTCACGATTGCGCGCCGCCAACTCGCGTAGCCTGCGTGGCGACGTCGTGCGAATTGGCGAGCGTTTGCGGATCCCGGCGGGGTCTGGCTAAGGTTTAGCGCTGACGACCGGACCGGGGACGTTGCCCAAGCCTTTCCGCGCTCCCACAAGATTCGAGGCCGAGCCAGGATTCGAGGCCGAGCCAGGATTCGAGGCCGAGCAAAGTCAACCGCCGAACATGCACAACTTCGGCCCCTGGGCGCTGGCGGCAACCGCTTGAAACCGAGCCGAGCGAGCAGCAGGTAGACTCACCTTCCGCTGCAACTGCCGACGCCCTCTGTGCCAATTCGCGCGCTCACCGAAGTCCTGATTAACCAGATTGCTGCCGGCGAGGTCGTTGAACGGCCGGCCTCGGTGGTAAAGGAGCTGGTCGAGAACGCGCTTGATGCGGGTGCCATGCGAGTCGATGTCGAGCTTGAGGAGGGCGGCATTCGACTGATCCGTGTGCGTGATGACGGTGCCGGCATTCAGGCGGATGAGTTGGCGCTGGCGCTGACCCGCCACGCCACCAGCAAGATCGCTTCACTTGACGATCTCGAAGGCGTGCTGAGCTTGGGCTTTCGTGGCGAAGCACTGCCATCGATCGCGGCGGTGTCCCGCTTCGCCTTGACCTCGCGCACCGAGCAAGCCGAGCACGCGACCCGCGTTCTGGTTGAAGATGGCCGTGCGCAACCCGCGCAACCGGCGCAACACCCCGTGGGTACCACGGTGGAGGTGCGCGATTTGTTCTATAGCGTGCCGGCACGAAGACGCTTTTTACGCGCCGAGCGCACCGAGTTCGCGCATGTCGACGAGTTGCTGCGGACCTTGGCGTTGGCGCATATGCGGCGAGAGTTGCGGCTCACTCACAATGGCAAGGCGGTGCGCAGCTACCGTGCTGCAGTCGACATGGGCGGTCGTCAGCGCCGACTTGCCGACGCGCTGGGCGAGGCGTTTTCCAGCCAGTGCCTGGTTGTTGAACATGAAAGTGCGGGTTTGCATCTGACGGGTTGGATCGGTCTACCCACGGCGTCGCGATCGCAAGCCGATCAGCAGTATTTTTATGTCAACGGCCGTGCTGTGCGTGATCGTGTGGTCACCCATGCGGTGCGACAAGCCTATGCCGACGTGTTGTTTCACGGTCGTCATCCAGCGTTCGTGTTGTACCTCGATATCGATCCGCGACGGGTGGACGTCAACGTCCATCCGGCCAAACACGAGGTGCGATTTCGCGATGGCCGCTTGGTCCACGACTTCATGTTTCGTAGTCTGCATGAGGCTTTGGCGCAGACGCGTGCCGGCGCTTCGCTGGCATCGCCGTTGGTGGACGCGGCTGGAGTCAGCGTTGCAACAGCGGTTGCCGAAGGGGCCGGCTGGGTTCCCGCTGGCGCTGCTCAGGCGACGTTCGGGGCTGCTTCTTACTGGCGTGGCGGCTCGCCTCAATCCAGTCTCGCTTTGCCGGTACGCGAACAAATGGCCACCTATGCCGCCTTGTATGGCGCGGCTCCGGCTGCCAACCCAGAGGCGTCGAATGCGGCAGTGACGGCTGCCACCAGCGGCGCGGTCCCGCCGCTCGGCTTCGCCTTGGCGCAGTTGCATGGTGTCTACATTTTGAGTGAGACAGCAGACGGCGTGATCGTGGTGGATATGCACGCGGCGCACGAGCGGATCGGTTACGAGCGATTGAAAACGGCACAGTCGGGCGAGGGCATCCGTGTGCTCCATTTGCTGGTGCCGGAGAGCATTGCGGTGAGTGCACGCGAGGCGGATTTCGTTGAGGCCAACCCGCCGGCGTTTGCCGAACTGGGATTTGAACTGCAGCGCGTCGCCCCGACGCAGATCAGTCTGCGCGGGATTCCCGCGTTGTTGGAAGGCGTCGACGCGCGGCAGCTGCTGCTGGATGTATTGGCTGACCTGATCGAACTGGGCAGCACACGACGCGTGGAGGAACAGCGCAACGAACTGCTCTCCACCATGGCATGCCATGCCGCGGTGCGTGCCAATCGACGGCTGAGCATTCCCGAAATGAACGCACTGCTGCGCGACATGGAAGCGACAGAACGATCAGGTCAGTGCAATCACGGCCGGCCGACGTGGACCCGACTGAGCATGGCCGAGTTGGACCGACTGTTCCTGCGTGGCCGCTGAGCACGATGGTGAGATGACCACTTCAAGTAGCTTGCAAGCTCAGCCAATTCCCTATTGTGGAGATTTACGATGCGTTGTATCCGCTTGTGCATTGCCAGTGCCGTTTGGGCATTGATGGCCACGACCGCACTGCCAACCATGGCCGCAGAGATCACCCCGCAAGCCGCACACCGCGCTGAAGTGGATGCGTGGCATACCGCACGTTTGCAGCGCTTGCGCGCGCCCGATGGCTGGTTGTCGCTGGTCGGCTTGCATTGGGTTGAAGCAGGCGAACACCGCTTGGGCAGCGCGCCGGACAATGACATCGTGCTTGCCACGGGTCCCGCACATCTTGGAAAGGTCAGCAATATTGATGGTGTGCTGAGAATTCTGCCGGCGGCCAACAGCGGTATGGCGCAACCGCCCGCTGATGCAACCCGAATCGATATGGTTGTGGGTCGCTCAAGCATCGAGTTACTCACCCGCGGCGAGCGCCGAGGCTTGCGTGTGCGTGATGCGCAGGCAAAGACGCGCACCGGTTTCGTCGGCATAGATCGCTATCCGGTCAACTACAAGTGGCGTGTCGAGGCGCGCTTTGAACCGCATCCTGCGGGAAAAAGCATGGACATCGCCAATGTCACCGGCTCAATCGATCCCACCGGTAATCCTGGTGTTCTGCATTTCGAATTTGCCGGCAAGCCTTACAGCTTGGAAGCACTGGACGGCGACGAAAAGCAGTTGTTCCTGATCATCGCCGACCGCACCAGCGGTAAGGACAGCTACGGCGCCGGCCGCTTCATCTACATCGATAAGCCAGTCGGCGGCAAAGCGGTGATCGACTTCAACCACGCCTACAACCCGCCCTGTGCCTTCACTGCGTTCTCAACGTGTCCGCTGCCGCCACCGGAAAACCGTTTGGATTTGGCAGTGACGGCGGGCGAGCGCAAGCACATTGGATTGAGTGAGTGAGGTGCGAACCGCCTGCCTTGAACTGACAGCGCCAACGTCTGTACGGGCAGCCCGGATGCAGGTGCTTGCGCCGCAATCCGGGGGCCGTGGCGGGCTGCCCGGATTACGCTCCGCTGCATCGGGGGCCACGACTCGGCGTTTGAGTTTCGTCGACTCAGTCCAGCAACACCGCGGCAATGGGTTTGGCCGAGCGGAAGTTGACCAATGTCTCTCGGATCGGCACCAGATCAATGCAATCCACCGGGCAGGGTGGTAAACACAGCTCACAACCGGTGCACAGATCGGTGATCACGGTATGCATCAGCTTGGGTGCGCCGATGATGGCATCCACCGGGCACGCCTGAATGCACTTGGTGCAGCCAATGCACTCTGCTTCGCGAATGAAAGCGAGTCGCTTCGGCTTTTCGACGCCGTGCTCCGGATCCAGCGACAGCGGTTCGCGACCTAGCAATTCAGCCAACGCGCGGATGCCTGCTTCGCCACCCGGCGGGCACCGGTTGATGTCCGCGTCGCCGCGCGCAATGGCTTCGGCGTAAGGGCGACAGCCGGGAAAGCCGCATTGCCCGCATTGCGTCTGCGGCAAGATCGCGTCAATGCGATCTGCCACCGGATCGCCCTCGCTGCGAAATCGATGCGCGGCATATCCGAGAATCGCTCCCAGGATCAGCGCCAAACCGACGCCCACTGCCAGTCCCAACAGCATCAGCCGCGATCCAACCCAGCGAAGCCTAGGAACGCCAGCGCCATGATGCCGGCATTGATCAACGCGATCGGTGCGCCACGAAAGCTGGCCGGCACCGGCGCCGCTTCCAATCGCTCGCGCATCGCCGCAAACAGAATCAGCACCAGCCCAAACCCGACCGCGGCGCCGAAGCCATAGACGATGGCCTCAAGCAGCGAGCGCTCGGCTTGCACATTGAGCAAGGCCACGCCCAACACCGCGCAATTGGTCGTGATCAACGGCAGAAAAATCCCCAGCACTTGGTACAACAGCGGGCTGCGCGCCTTCATCACACTTTCGACAAACTGCACCACCGCTGCGATCACCAGAATGAAAGTAAGTGTGCGCAGATGGTCAAGGCCCAACGGTGCCAGCAGCCAGTGCTGCACCATCCACGCCAACGCCGCCGACAACGTCAACACAAAGCCCGTCGCCAGCGCCATGCCGTAGGCCGAATCCAGTTTGTTCGACACCCCCATGAACGGACACAGGCCAAGAAACTTCACCAACAAGAAGTTATTGACGAGGACGGCGCCGATGAGAGTGAGGCCTAGGTCGGGCATTTTCTTTTGCGTAAAGGCGGGGTTGGGGTCTGAGGGCTTTTTATTAGAGTAAAGGCGGGGCTGGGGACTG
>JBBQQV010000181.1:0-6561 GCA_038215505.1 Lysobacterales bacterium | reverse complement strand
GGTGACTTGGGGCTCGCAAGTGAAAGAGACCCTAGAAGCCGCCGATGAATTGGCCAAACAAGGCGTGCAGGCGGAAGTGATCGATGTGGCGACTCTGCGTCCGCTCGACTTCGACACCATTCGCGATTCGGTGAAGAAAACCGGCCGCTGCGTGATCGTCCACGAAGCCGTACGCAGCGGCGGCTTTGGTGCCGAGATCGCGGCGCGGCTGGCTGAGGAATCGATGTTCGACCTGCGCGCACCGGTGCTGCGAGTGACCGGCTACGACACCCACATTCCGTTGTTCCGACTGGAAATGAAGTTCATGCCGGATGTCGCGCGCATCACTGCCGCTGCCCGCCGCCTGATGACATTTGCATGACGTCACCGCACGACCTCACTCATGAGAGCGACCGAGCATCCATGGCTAGTCTGAAAGCGTTTTTGTTGCCGGATTTGGGCGAAGGCCTGCCCGATGCCACCGTCGTCGAATGGTTGGTCGCCGTCGGCCAAGTCGCCCACCTTGATGAGCCACTGGTGGCGATGGAAACCGCCAAAGCCGTCGTCGAAGTGCCTTCGCCATGTTCGGGCATTGTTCGTCGTATCGGCGGGCCGGCGGGCTCGGTGATCGTGACCGGCACGCTGCTGGCTGAGTTCGAGTTGGATGCCAGCCTGCCGCAACGCGCCGAGGGCCATGACACCGGCCACCATGGGGCGCCTGCGGCACCGCCTGCCACGGCGACCGAAGCTGCAAAGGCTGCAACTGAGCCCTCCAATTCGTCGCCAAACGCGGCCCCCACACAGGCGGTGGATCCGGATGCCGGCACTGTCGTCGGCGCAATGCAAGCCAGCAGCGAAGTGCGTAGTGAATCCTCGATTGCGGTCGGTGGCGTAAAAGCGATGCCGGCGGTGCGTGCGCTGGCGCGCAAGTTGGGAGTTGATTTGGGTCGGGTCGTGGCAACGGGTGCGGAAGGTTCAGTGACGCTGGCAGACGTCAAGGCCGCCGCAGCAACGCCGTTGAAGCCCCTCTCCCTTCGGGGTGAGGAGGCACGCTTGCAAGCCGAAGGCTTGCGTGCCGATGAACGCCCGAGCGCTGCTCGCGAGGGCCGGGGTGCGGGTGGGGGTCTTGCGCAGTCGCCCAACGGAGATGAGCGTCTCAGCACTAAAGCCGTTGCCGCGGAGAACATCCAACATACCGCTCCGACCGTACCCTCACCCCAACCCCTGTTCCGAGGGGAGAGGGGCTCCGAACCGGCTCGCACCGCGGTGTCCGCTTCAGGCCGTCCTTTGCGCACCCAATCTCCCGGCGTCTCAGTCAGCGGCCAGCCCGAACCGCTCACTGGCGTCCGCCGCAACATGGCCAGAGTCATGGCCGACGCGCACGCCAAAGTGGTCCCGACCACGCTATGCGATGACGCCGACGTCGACGCCTGGGCACCCGGCAACGACATCACCGTGCGCTTGCTGCGCGCCATCGTTGTCGCTTGCCGCGCTGAGCCGGCACTCAACGCATGGTTCGACGGCAGCACGCTCACCCGCACCCTGCACCCGCAGGTCGACATCGGCCTTGCGGTGGATACGCCGGAAGGCCTGTTCGTGCCCAATTTGCGCAATGCCGACATCCTCGACGCGGCAGGTCTGCGTGCAGCGGTGAATCGCCTGAGCGTGCAGGTGCAAGCGCGCAGCTTGGCCGCCAGCGAGTTGTCCGGCTACACCATCAGTCTGTCCAACTTTGGCAAGTACGCCGGACGCTATGCAACCCCAGTCGTAGTGCCGCCATGTGTCGCCATCGTTGCGGCGGGGCGCGGCCGCCACCAGGTCGTGCCCACGATGGGTGGCATTGCCACCCATCGCATCATTCCGCTCTCGTTGACCTTCGATCACCGCGCCTGCACCGGCGGCGAGGCGGCGCGATTCCTGCGCGCGCTGCTGGATGATCTGGCCTTGCCAAGTTGATTAGCGGGCGCTCCTAAAACGATCAGCTGCGGCATACTCGCCCCGCCCCAACCTCCGCCTGCCGCCGTGATCGACGCCAAACGCTTCAACGCCCTCGCCGCCGAGGGTCACACCCGCATTCCGGTCGTGCGCGAGGTCCTGTCTGACCTGGATACACCGTTGTCGGTGTATCTCAAGCTCGCCGATGGCCCCAACACCTATTTGCTGGAGTCGGTCGAAGGCGGCGAGACCTGGGGACGACACTCGATCATCGGCCTGCCTTCGCGACGCACCTACAGCTTCTTCGGCCATCGCTTGGAGATTCGTGACAGCGGTGAGTTAAGCGAAACTCGTGAAGTAGCCGATCCGCTGGCTGAGGTCGAGCGTCTGCGCGCTCTGCATTCGGTGCCAGTGATCGACGGGCTACCCTCGTTCAGCGGTGGCCTCGTTGGCTGGTTTGGGTTTGAGTGCATCGGCTATATCGAACCCCGCCTCGCCGGCGGCGATACGCCCAATGAACTCGGCACCCCCGACATCTTCCTCATGCAATCCGAGGAAGTCGCGGTGTTCGACAATCTCAAAGGGCGCTTGTACCTGGTCGTGCACGCCGACCCGTCTGAACCACAGGCGTTTGCACGCGCGCAAGCGCGGCTGGATTCGCTGGTGTTTCGGCTGCGCCACGCCGGTGCCAGTTACCCCGACGTCATCGACCCCTCGTTGCTGGAGGAGTCAGACTTCGTCTCCGGCTTCACCCGCGAGGGCTTCATCGCGGCGGTCGAAAAGACCAAGGACTACATCCGTGCAGGTGACGCCTTCCAGGTGGTGTTGAGCCAGCGCATGAGCGTGCCGTTCCGGGCCCGGCCCGTGGATGTCTACCGGGCGCTGCGCGCGCTGAATCCTTCGCCCTACATGTACTTTCTGGACACCGGCAGTACCCAGGTGGTCGGCTCGTCGCCCGAAATTCTGGTTCGCCAGAAGGCTGTCACCGTCACCGTTCGACCCATCGCAGGCACTCGCCCGCGCGGCGAAACCCATGAGCGCGATCAGCAATTGGAAGCCGAGTTGCTGGCCGATCCGAAAGAGCGCGCCGAGCACCTGATGCTGATCGATCTCGGCCGCAACGACGTCGGTCGCGTCGCCCAGGCCGGCAGCGTGGAAGTCGGCGAGCAGTTCGTGATCGAGCGCTACAGCCACGTCATGCACATCGTCAGCGAAGTCACTGGCCGCCTGTTGCCGGGCCTGTCCTATACCGACGTATTGCGCGCGACCTTTCCTGCCGGCACCGTCAGCGGCGCACCTAAAATTCGCGCGCTGGAAATCATCCGCGAACTGGAACCGGTCAAACGCAACATCTACTCCGGCGCGGTCGGTTACATCGGCTGGAACGGCGACGCTGACACTGCCATCGCCATCCGCACCGCCGTCATCCAAGCCGGCCGCCTGCACGTGCAAGCCGGTGCCGGCATCGTTTACGACTCCAACCCTGAAAGCGAATGGGACGAAACCATGGCCAAAGGCCGTGCCCTGTTCCGCGCCGTCGCAAGGGCCGCCGGCGGACTGTAGGGTGCGTCATGGACGCACCGCATCGTGCGGCGTCCATGGGTGCCCGCGAACTGAGCATCCATGGGTGCGCGTGAACTCAGCAATGGTTCGGGCTGAATCCTCATTAGGAAGATGCGCCGAGCAGCTTTCGGAGGGAGGTGGTCGAGGCGAAAATTCGACTGCGTGAGAACAGATTTTCGATACCTTGCAGGCCCACAGCAGCGCGTTGAGGCAAAAATTGGCGAAATCTGATTCGACAGCATGAGTGACCGCACAGGTGGATTTGCAGCCCGGCCGACATAAGCCCGATGGGCTGCTAGTGCAGCGGCGCCGCCGCCCCGGCAAGACAACTTCCACTAGCCACCAGCGTCAGCCGCAATCGCATGGGCAGCCAAGCCTGTAGCTGGTAGCGCGGATACAGAACCCGGTCCACCACAAAGCAGGCCCAGAGCAAAACCGCGATCAGCAACAGCCCGACTGCTTGGCCCAGCAGCAGTGCCACCCAACCCAACAGGCTGGGCAGCACGCCCCAAAGCAGCGACGGTACGGCTTGGGCCGACCCCTCACGCATCACCAAGCCCCAATGAATTGCCCCCAAAAAGCTGCAGATAGTCGCGCCGTATCCCAGCAGTGCAATGTTTGCCGGCACCCAGTCATGCGGCCACCCCAGCCAAAGCGCAGCGGCCAAGCTCATAAACGGAATCAGCCCGCCAACGCCCAGTCGCCGGGCCATAAGCGAAGGGCCTGCGGTGTCGGCCTTCATCACTTCTTGGCCATCGGCTTCGGAGTTGTCGTTTTGAACGGACTTGCCAATTCAGTGAGCCCCATTTTTTCGCCAACCTGCGGCTGGCCGCAGCCATCGCGGTCAACGCAGCCGCTGGCCCTGCCGCAACCGCGCAGTTCTTCGCTCATCAAAAATTTCTCTGGTTGACGACAGATTATTTGACGAGCGGCCGCACGGTGGTGAAACCGCCATCTACCGCAATCACCTGCCCGGTCAGGCGGGCTGCGCCGTCGCCGAGCAGCCAAGCCATTGCATCGGCCACCTGCTCGGCCGTCTGCAAGCCGCCCAGCGGGTACTGACGCGCGGCACCCTCGCGCATGGCAGCCATCTTCAGCATGCCCGCAGTCATCGGCGTCTCGGTCATGCCAGGGGCCACCGCATTGATGCGCAGGCCCTGTGCCGCGTAAGTGGCCGCAGCGCTGCGCACCAAGGCTTCGACGCCGCCCTTGGCTGCCGCGATGGCTTCGTGATTGGCCACGCCGATGCGTGCGACCACCGAACTCGCGAATACGGCGGCGCCGGGCCCGCCCTTCAACGCGGCGATCCAGGCTTGCAGCATGAACACCGCGCTGTCGAGGTTGACGCGTATCACCTCGCGATAGGCGTCCGCACGGGTGCGGTGCAGCGGCGCGATCAGGGTGCTGCCCACGCAGTGAGCCAGCAGGGTCGGTGCGGCACCGAGCACTTCCTGACAGGTGGCGATGGCCAGCGCGGCACCATCCGTGGTGGTGGTGTCGGCGACGATGCGGACGGCCGCTTCGACCTCGGCCAAACGGCCGGCATCACGCCCCACGGCGGCGACCCGACAGCCTTGCGCGTGCAACTGAGCAGCCAAGGCGCGTCCGATGCCGCCGCTGGCACCGGTGATGAGAGCGATCAAAGTCAAGTTGAGTGTTCCTAAGTGGCAGTGAGTTGAGTGTTCCTGAATGGAAGTGCTGTCGGCGCGAAGAATTCACTCATGCGCCACGCCGATCTCGCCGCTGCGGATGGCCGCTGCACGTTCGATCACCGCCTGCTTTTGCACATCGGTCATGCGGACCAGGTTCTTCACCTGCAGCGCCATGCGTGGATTCCTCGCCAGGGTCGCTTGATGGCGCATCAGAAAGTCCCAGTAAAGGGTGGTGAAAGGACACGCGCTGTCGCCACTGCGCTGCGCGGGGTCGTAGCGGCAGCCCTTGCAGTGCGGGCTCATGCGCTGGATGTACCTGCCGGTGGCGATGTAGGGCTTGCTGCCCATCACGCCGCCGTCGGCGTACTGGCTCATGCCCAAGGTGTTGGGCAACTCGACCCACTCCACCGCGTCGACGTACACCGCCAAATACCAGGCATGCACCTGCTTCGGCTGCACGCCCAGCATCAGCGCGTATAGGCCGGTCACCATCAGGCGCTGGATATGATTGGCGTAGCCGTGCGCGAGCGTCTGCGCCAGCGCGTCGCGCAGGCAGGCCATATCGGTGGTGCCGGTCCAGTACCACGCCGGCAGGTCGTGCTGGGCGTCGAGTGCGTTGCGTTCCAGGTAGCCCGGCATCTGCGTCCAGTAGACACCGCGCACGTACTCGCGCCAGCCAAGGATCTGGCGGATGAAACCTTCGACGCTGGCCAGCGGCGCGTGCCGGTCACGGTGCGCTGCTTCCGCTGCGGCGACCACTTCGCGCGGGTTGAGCAGTTTGAGATTGAGCGCCGCCGACAGATGCGCGTGGTAAAGCCACGGGTCGCCCGGCCACATTGCATCCTGATAACGACCGAACAGCCGCAGCCTCTCTTCAATGAAGGACTGCAACGCGTGCAGCGCCTGCGCCCGCGTGACCGGCCAAGCGAAGCTGTCAAGCCGCCCAGGGTGATCTGCGAAGCGAGTGTTGACGAGCGCAATTACCTCGCAGGTGACCGCATCGGGCTCAAACCGCGCGCGCGGCGGCAACTCGACCGGGCCAGCCGCGCCGAACGACTCGCGATTGTCGGCATCGAAGTTCCACTGCCCGCCGACCGGCTCACCGTCATCCATCAAAACCTGATGACGCTTGCGCTGCTCGCGATAGAAATACTCCATGCGCAGCGACTTGCGGCCTTTGGCATGCGCGGCAAAATCGTCAATGCTGCTGAAGAAGTGACGGTCCGCCCGGATTTCCAGCGCAAGACCGTTGGTCTCGGCGACAGCCTTGATCGCCTGCAGCACTCGCCAGTCGCCCGGCGCGGTCATCACCAGGCGAGCCGGCTTCAGGCGCAGGATGTCGGCGTGCAACTGCGCACCCAGACTGCCGCTGTTGTCCAGCGCATCCAGCCGCGTGTAGTGCAGCGGGCGACCCGCGTCCTGCAGGGCGAGC
>JBBQQV010000180.1:0-6563 GCA_038215505.1 Lysobacterales bacterium | reverse complement strand
TGCCGTTGTGTGTCGGTGGGCGCGGCGTAAGCCGCTTTTGTTTTTTGCTTTTAGTCGCACCAATCGCGGCTACCGCCACTCCCACAATCGCGCAGCGAGCGGGCTTAGTCGGTCGATGCTGCTGGCGGGGGCGCGGCCGGTGACAAACGGGCGATGCCAATGCGTGAGCTGGAAGGCGCATCGTCTGCTTCAGCCCACACCACCAAAGCGACTTCACCCGTGCTTGCAAGTCTTGGGAAACCACCCACTGAGCCAGCGAGATCGTGCTTCCAATGGATAGCTCCGGCATCGTCAATCAGGCTGATGTTCAATGTTGGCCGGTTGTCTGCGGTGACAACACGAGTGGCCAACCAGCGCCCGTCCTGCCAATGAGCGATATCGACGCGACCCAGTTCGCCAGCGCCTTCGGCCAGTGTGTGTGGCTCGCCGAAGGCGAGACCATCCCCAATTTTGAGTGCAATCCGCATCTCACCCGTCGCCATGCTCGGCCAAACGGCTGCGAACTGATTGCCACGTGTCGCAACGGCAGGACCGTTCACGGGGCAACCTGCAATGGTCCAGCCATCGACATGCAATGGCTTCGATTCCGACCATTGCCCATCGTCGACGGTCATTAGCGCGATATCGCGGGTTTCTGTGGCGGTGCGGTCGCGATACAGGAATGCCGAACGCTGCTCGCCGCGCACGCCATCCGTTTGGCAACAGGCGCAGGTCAGGTCGTCCAGTTCGTGCTCATCCGCATGCTTGCCATCGCGACCCAGAAGCGCGGTTCGTAGGGTCATGTGTTCGGGCGCGCCATGATCATGATCCGCAGCGGCAGGCGCGCTTGCCATGCGGCGTCCGTCCAACCAGATCGCGCGCACGCGGTCTGCACCCGCTGCGGTCAGCGAGACGAAGCCATGTTCGGTGTCGGTGCCGTCACGATGGAGCAGCACCGGCGGGTCCCAATGCTTGCCAGCATCACGCGAACGAATTGAACGAACTTCATACGCGTAAGTGTCGGGCGCTGTTTTCTGAAGCCAGAAAGTCACCCAGTCGCCATTGTCCAACACCACCAGATTCGGGAAGTCCGCACCGTTGATGAACCAATCGTTGCCGGATGCCGCCGTGCCACGGCGAATCTCCTTGCCAGCAGGGTCGATGACCGCGAATCGCAGTGCACTCCCGGTCCCCGCGCGCTCTTGCCACGTCACCACGAAACCTTCGCGAGCATCCACCGCCACCGAAGGCTGTGCGGCCTTCTCACCCACGGCGAACTCGAGCCGTTGAACTGTCGGCGCGGGCGACGAAAGCGCCAGCGCTGGCATTAGTGCAGCGAAAGACAGCAACCATGAGCGCATGAGTAGTGGGTGACTTCAGCGAGGACGGACGTGCATGTTGCCACTGCTGGTGGTAAGCGAGTCATCTGCAGCCTTATCAACCCGCCTTCGCAGAGCGTAACTTGCGCCGCCACTGCAGACGAACACGCTGCCGTTCCTCAGCCCCCAGCCCTCAGCGCGCCCAGCACCCAGCCCCCAGCCCCTAACTTTGTGACTCCTAAAACACCACTCGCAACGACAACTCCGCCAACACTCCACCGATCACCGATGCCGCCACTACATCGCTGGGATAGTGCAGGCCCAGCACCACCCGCGATGCCGCCACGGCCAGGGTGAACGGGACCAGCAGCCAGGCAAGGATCGGGTAGTAGGCGACTGCCACGCTGGTGAACGCCACGGCGTGCAAGGTGTGGCCGGAGGGGAAGCTGTATTGGTCCAGCGGCTTTGCCAATGCGTGGATGCGGCGGTCTTCGGCAAACGGCCGGGGCCGCCGCGTGTAGCGCTTCAGCCATGTGTAAAGCGTAAGCGCAGCAAGCCCGGTGGCCGCCATGTGCGTCGATGCCGCGAGTCCGTCCCAGCCATCGGCAAGTACCACCATCGTCATCAGCCAGTACCAGATCGCGCCGTCGCCAAGCCGGCTCACGGTGGCAAATATCGGGCGTACACGCTCGCGTCGACCCCAACGATTGCACGCAAGGCAAATGGCTGCGTCGCGCTGGTAAAAGGTGCGGGCATCCATGCGGCGCGATCCTGGTGGCTGAGATTGGTGAGCAGTTCGGCAAAGTGTTCGCTAACCTGTCGTGGGTGCAGCGGCAACATCGCTTCGCGCGCTGCGGTGGCCATGCGTTGGCGCACGCTGTCGTCCATTGCCATCGCAATGGCGGCATCGATGTAACCGGCTTCGTCATCGCGGACGATGGCACGGCCGCTCAGGCCATTGCGCAGGTGCTCGCGCGCCGCGCCGTAGTCATACGCCACTGTCGCAACGCCACTTGCCATCGCTTCCAGGGTGACGTTGCCAAAGGTCTCTGACAGACTTGGAAACAGAAACAGATCACCGCTGGCGAAGTGTTCGGCCAATTCATTGCCGCGCTTGACGCCAGTGAAAATGATGTCGGTATTGGCAGCTGCGAGAGCGTCTTTGGTCGGGCCATCACCCACAATGACGAAGCGTGTGTTCGCACGCTTCTTTTGAATCTCGCGGTAAGCGCGCACGGCCAAATCCAGATTTTTTTCTGGCGCCATGCGGCCGACGTGGATGACGACCAGGTCGTCCTTGGCAGCACCCCAAGCCGAGCGCAGCGCGTCGCTGCGGTGGACGGGATCAAACAGGCGGGTGTCGACCGCTCGACCCAAGCGTTGCACGCGCTGAAAACCCCGCGCTTGCAGGAACTCGGCCAGTTCAACCGTTGGCACTAGGGTGGCGGCGGCGGCGTTGTGAAACCGACGCATCCACGCAAACGCGATCGGCGTCAGCACGGCAACGCCGTAGCGCGCCATGTACTCGTCAAAGCGCGTATGGAAGCCAGTCGCTGCTGGGATGCCCAGTCGTTTGGCGGCGCGTACAGCCGACCATCCCAGCGGCCCTTCGGTGGCGACATAGATCGCGTCTGGACGATCCGCCTGCCAACGCTTGAGCAAACGACCGCCGGCCGGAAATCCGATACGCAATCCCGGATAGCGCGGCAGCGCGGCGCTCGGGACTAGCATGGATTCGTCACCTGGTAGCAGCGGATGCGTGGGCTGGTTGGGGCGAATCAAGCTGACCCGATGGCCCAGTTCGCGTAGCCCCAGCACCAGGCTTTGCACAGTGAGGGCGACGCCGTTGACTTCCGGCGGCCAGGTTTCGGTGACGATCGCTGCGTGCATTCGGCATCCCAAGTTTTACGGAGTCTGCACACGCGGCGTTTAGCGCCTATGACCGGGCGGTGACCGCGCGATGACAGGCCGACGCAACCGACGAACGGCGACGGCTGGATCCGCGCACCCGCCTGCTGGCGTGGCAAACTCGGACGATGGATAAATCCTCTGCGCGCGGTTACGGGTCAGAATCGACTTGTCGCTTTAGCAAGTGGCTGCTGTTACTGGGTTTGATTGGGTCGTCTTGGATGGTCACCACGTTGGCGGCTGCGCCCTCGGCCAATGAATCCAATGCGGCGGTCGGCAGCGTCGAGCTGCAACTCAACGTCGCGTTGTTGGCCGATTACGGTGCCGAGTTGATCGATGCTCCGGACGCTGTCGATGCCCAAGACAGCTATTTGCGCTGGCCAGCGGCATCTCTGACGGGCGATCTGAAGTTGCATGCAGCGGGTGCAGGCCCACCTCGAGCCCAACACGGCCGCGCCCAATTTGCAGCGGGCTTGACCTTCAAACGCGCTGACGGAGCCTTGCTGAAACTCACCGAGCTGGTGCTGCAAGCATCCACCGGGGCCGGCGAGTGGGCGTTGACCGATGTCGCTGGCAACACCTGGTTCAGCGCACGCGCGGGCTTCCCGCTGTCGTCTTCGTCGGCGCGCTTGCAAACGATGGTGCTGATCGATCTGCAAGCCTCGAAGGCATTCGCCAAGTGGCTGGATCGGCCTCTGTTGGCGGGTGAAAGTGTCGGTCGCATGGGGCTGTCGCTGCGCTCTGAGCCCATCGCGAAAGGCGGTCCCGCCTGCCCGCTCAATTGGCCGGGCACGCCGGGTTTCACTGTGGACGTCGCCTTGGTTGATCTCTATCAGTTGCAGGCGCAATGCGTGATTGGCACGTGCAACGGCGGCGCGAGCGGCAGTACGGTGCCCAGAGTCAAGCTCACCCCAGCGACCAACCTGCGCAACGTCGGTACGGCGGATGTGCCGTGGATCGGCAAGTTCCTGACCCTCATCACCGGCTCGCAGCTGGAACTGAGCCACCCCTATCCGCAGCCCGATCAGCATCCGATGCTGGTCTGGAATGCCTACCGCTTGGACGCCGATGGACGTTTGACCCAGATTGGTCGTTCTGGCTTGAAGCACGCGTTTGCCACCGAGAATCTGGGTTGTACCTGTAATCCCAACAACCATCAGATTCTTGGGCCGCAATGCTCGGATCGCTACGACATCGGCAGCAATGACTTCAGCAATGGCCTCGCGCCGCGCAGCGAGGTCATCGCCGCCGACGGTCGCTGGGGCCGCTGCGGCTCATTGTTTGATCCTGATTGCATAGGCAGCCAGACCTTTACCGATAGTTCGATCAGTCACCGCCTGCTGCTGGCGGAGGCGGACATCGACACCACCCGACATCCCACTTCGCGCTGGTTTGTTGATGCGTGGTACGTGGTACGCGACGACAGCAATGCGCTGAACACCATGGGCTGGCGCGAGTTTCTGCCACGTTACGTCAACAGCGTCTGGTTGACGACGCTGACCGGGGGCTATACCCAGGGCGCACTGCTGGATCAATGGGCCGGGCTGCCGTTTTCCGGCGAAGGCCGGAGCCTGTTCCAGCGCGTGCAGACGGGTGCCGGCGAGCTGCAGCTTGCGGTTCGCGTGGTGCCGCTGGCTGCGGGTCGTGCCCGTTACGAGTACGCCCTGCTGAATCATTCAGTCAGTCGTCCGCAGATCACCGGTGCCGAACCCAACCTGCGTGTGCTCGGTAATCCGGGCGTGGTTGAAGTCGCAGTTCCCATCGGCAGCACCCGCGTCGGCAGTGTGACCGACAACCACGCCGGTGATGTTTCCGCGCCGTGGGCGACCGATTGCGCCGACGGCAATCTGCGCCTGACTGCCCCGGCCAGCGAGAGCTTGGCCTGGGGCTCGATGCTGCGTTGGAGCGTGATCGCTGACGGCCCTCCGCAAAAAGGCATAGTGCGGGTGCGCGCCAGCGGCGATGCGAATGACGCGGCTATCCTCGCTCCAAGCCTGGTGCCGGGGCCAGCGCCGAGCTCGATCTTTGCTGATGGGTTTGCCCGCTGCGGTTAATAGCCCGTAATTGGGAAGTCCGCCGCCTTTGAGGTTGTTAAAGCGGCGAGTGTGATGAATTGGCGGACTCCCCCCGGCTTGGTTGCTGCCCGCCTTGGCCAAGGCGGGCAGGGTTTGGCTTGGACTAGAACAAATAGCTCAGCGTCGCCCGCAGCGAGCGCGTAGGCACCACGTGATAGTGGATGTCTTCGATACCTTCAGCCGGTTCGCCGGGCAGGCGAGAAGCGTAGAAGTAGTCGATGTCGTGGTCATCGCTGTCGAACAGGTTGAGCACATCGAGATAGGCCTTCCATTGATTCCACTCGCGGCCCAGGCGCAGGTTGACTACGGTGGAGCCGTCGGAGCCCACGCTGTTGTCCTCGATCAAAGGATAACTTCCGAAGTGCTTGAGCTGGGCGCTGGCAATCCATCCGCGGTCGTAGTGCGCAGTCAGCCCCGTTCCCACCACCAACGGAATGGAGCCCGGAATCTCGCGCCCGGCCAAATCGGCGTCAGTAAATGCGGCGTCAGTGTATGAGGCTTCCAGGTTCACGCTGTAGCGTTGATCGGGATACCAGTACATGCCGAGCTCAATGCCGTCGCGCTGGCTGGGTCGGCTGGGCTCGGTGGCGCCTGCATCGCCAACAAACAGCAGTTCGGAATCCAGCCGCAAAGTCCACACCGCCAGCGTGGCCTGGAACTGCTGATTGAAGAAAAAGCGGCTGCCAATTTCTGCGCCGCGTGAGCTGACCAACGGGTCCACCTGTTGGGCCGGATCACCGCTGACGGGATCAACCCGAATGGTGGTGCCGCGAGCATCGTTGGAGTGAAAACCGGTGCCGTAGCTGGCATACAGCTCCAGCGGTTCACTCGGCTGCCACGCCAAGCTGGCCTTGTAGGAGGTGATGGAATCGTCGGCTTCACCACTGTTGATTGCCAGGTTGCTATCGACATCGAAGGCGTAGCGATCATGGCGAAGACCGAGATAGCTGCGCAGCGTGTCGTTGAATTCGAACTCATTGGCAACAAACACGCCGAGACTGCCTTCTTCGACACGGTCATCGCGGACGCTGCTGACCAGTTGCCGATTGTTGGTTCGCAGCAAGGCGACGCGACCGATATCATCGAATCGCCCTTCACTACCTAACCGCCAACGACTGCGCCCCTGTTGCCATTGCTGGGAACTGTTAAAACCGTAGATGCGGCGGTCGTCGACTTGCTGAAACTGGTCGCCGTTGTCCGGGTCATCCAGCAGGTAGGTGAAGTTTGACCACAGGTTGAGAGCGTAGTCGATGGCATAGACGTTGGCCTCGAATTCACCGCC
>JBBQQV010000179.1:0-6563 GCA_038215505.1 Lysobacterales bacterium | reverse complement strand
TCCCGATGGATGCCCTGACCGCGTTCTTTCTTTCTGCCGTGATGATCATGCTCAACGGCGCGGTGCTCGGCTTGATGCATCGCGACTTGCCGCAATCATTGCAGCCCAGTGCTTTCAGTTGGCGCGTGGGAACCCTACTGCAGGCTGGCGGCTGCGTGTTGTTGGCTGTGCAGCGCTCGCTGCCCACCGAGTGGGTGTTGCCGCTGGCGCACGCCATGCTCCTGCTCGGGCTCACCGCGTATTGGCGCGCGCTGCGCCAGTTCTACGGCTTTGCCGACGTGGTCGCGATCGGTTTGCCCTTCCTGTTGGGCAGCCTCGGAATGGTGTGGCTGTCGGCCATCGATCCCAGTCGAACCGGGCGCATCTTGCTGGCGGCTGCGTGCTGGTCTGTGATTGTGCTTGGCTGCATTGCGACCCTGGCTTCCGAGCGTGCGCGAGATTCTGCCAACAGCCGGCGCGTGCTGATGGGCGTGTTTATTGCGGTGGTGCTGGCTATCGCAATTTCCGGGTTGGTGTTCGGCCTGCCCGGTGAGATCCGCGCACTGCTTGGCAATGGCGGTTGGATCAACTTGATCGCACCCGTAATTGCCGCGATCTTGCCAGTGGTGGGTACCACCGCGTTTTTGCAATTGTGTTCGGAGCGAATCCGCAGACAGTGGGAGCATGCCGCTTCCACGGATCATCTGACCGGAATGGCTAATCGTCGGACCATGGCCAATGCAGGTGAGCGACGCGTGCAGACGGCTCGCCAATCGGCGCGCGAGTTGACGGTGGCGGTGATTGATATCGACCATTTCAAGGGTGTCAATGATCGTTTTGGCCATGAAGTCGGCGATGAGGCGATCAAGCACGTGGCTGCGCGAATTGAAGAGGCCTGTCGTGACACTGACCTCTGCGGTCGACAGGGCGGCGAAGAGTTTGTGGTGGTGTTCGATGGCATCGATGGCGAAGCCGGCTTGGCGGCCGGCGAGCGTATTCGACGCGCGGTGGAGTCGCAGCCTTTTGTGATCGCGCAGTCGCGGTTTCAAATTACTGTCTCGCTGGGATTGGCTCAATTGACCGCCACCGACCGCTCCCTCGATGACCTGCTTAGGCGCGCAGATCGTGCTCTCTATCTGGCCAAGGCTGGCGGCCGCAATCGAGTTGAGCAGGATCGGGGTGGCGAACACGACGCGGGCGTCGAGACCAAGGTTGCCGCCCATTGAATGCCTGGGATTTTCAGACTGGCTGCCTATTTGGTAGCGTTCCAGCCTATCCCCGATAAGGGTCTGGCACCAGCATGAGTAGCGAACAGGTTGAGCCACAGCCATGGCGCTTTGAAGCCGGTCTGCGGCGCGACCGGTTGATCCTGTGCGACCACGCCAGCAACCGCGTTCCGGCTGAACTCGACGGGCTGGGGCTGAGCGCAGACGAGCTTGCGCGTCACATCGCTTGGGATCCCGGCGCCGAAGGCATCGCCCGATCACTGGCGAGGCGGCTGCAATGCCCCGCGTATTTCGGTGTCTGGTCGCGCCTGCTGGTTGACCTCAATCGAGCCGAGGACGCGGCTGATTTGATCGTTGTCGAAAGCGACGGTGTTCGGGTACCAGCAAATGCAGGTCTAACAGCCAACGAGCGGCAAGCGCGCATCAACCGCTACCATCGGCCGTATCACGCCGCAATCGCCAGCTACGTGCAGGAGACAGAGCAGGCCGGCATCAAGCTGCGTTTGATCGCCGTGCACACGTTCACGCCAGTGCTGAAAACAGACGTCAGACCTTGGCACGCCGGAGTGGTCTGGAAGCGGCGTCAACCGTGGCACGCCAAATTGCTGTCTCGCCTCGCGGAAACGGGGGTGCCGATTGGCGACAATCTGCCATACGACGGCCTCACCGCCATGGGCTACACGCTGGAGCACCTCGGAATCACTGCCGAGCGCCAGCATGTGATGTTTGAGGTGCGCCAGGACGTGGTTGCCGATCCCTCCCAGCAGGAGGCTTGGGCGGACCAATTGTTGGATGGACTCATGCACAGCGGTTTTTTGACCGCTTGAGTGAGCGCTTGCACTGCCGAAGTCAGCCCGAACTCGCATTCGACGATGCGTCGCCACATGCCTGACAATGCAGCGCCCGCTGAGCCGTGGGTTCGCAGAGTGCTTTGGAAATGACCGCAGCAAGCAAGAGCGCTAACGATCACGGCGGACCCCTGTTGATCGCCATCCACGGCGAGACGGGGTGCGGCAAGTCGAGCTTGGCGGCGCGCTTCGTCGATGAAATTTCTGCTGAGCTGCGTGTGGTCGGTTGGCTGCAACCCGCCCAGGGCGAACGACTTGACAATCGCGCTGGGTCAGCCTACGGCTGGCAGCGCATCGCCGTCGCTGCGACGCCGATTGCCTATCTGCTTCGTGATGAGACTCGGCAACCTCCGTATCGCGAAGCCGATGGCTCGGCACAGGTGATCGATGCGTGGCTGCAGTCAGAAATTGCGGATCCACGGCCCATCGATCTGTTGGTTGTCGACGAAATTGGCAATATCGAGCTTGCAGGCGGAGGACATCACGAACGCCTGCAACGCTTGCTGGCATGCCAGCCGGCAGCGGTTCTGATCGTGGTCAATTCCGGCCGCTTGGATAAGGTGTCGCAACTGATCGGTCAGCGTTTCGATGTGGCGATTGACGCCACTCAGCCGGATGCGATGCAGCAGTTGCGCGAAGTCTTGGTCGCTCGCCGCGATTTTGAGCGCGTTGGTTGGTTTGGCGCACTGGCTGGGGCGATTGAAGTAGGGGCAGGCTCGGTGGTGCACGGGGCCAAGGTGCCGCTTGGCGGATTGGGAATGGCAACCACGCAAGCGGCTGTGCTGACCCGCGCCGCGCAACCCATGGTGGATCGTTCGCGCGTTGCGTGGGTGGCTGTGCTTTCGGCGGCGATCAAATCACTATCGCCTGCCGGCCAGCGTTTGCGTCCAATGCTCGCCATCGTCATGCAGGGCTGGCTGTACGCGCGTGCATTACGATTGTTTGGCTGGAATCTGTTCGGCGTCATGATCGGCGGATTCCTGATGGGAACCTGGGCGGGATCACAGGGCCTGCTTACCCAGTGGTTGTTGTTTGGCGATGCCCTGACGACCGCCTTGCAGACGGTCAACCAGGAAGCCACCACCTTGCTGGGCTTGCCAACACCGAGGCTCTGGGTAGTGATCGCCACTTGGCTGGCCCTGCATGGCTGCGTGGTTTCGACCGGCACAGCGCTGGCTTGGCGGCGGCCATTGCAGGCGAGTATGGGTAAAGGTTTGCCGGGCTGGTTTGTGCCGATGTCGGCACCTAGGCGACGACGCTGGGGCGAAGCACTGCTGCATGCGTTCCGCGACATGCTGCGGCCTACGTTCTGGGTGCCTTTGCTGTTGATCATCGCCGCACTGGCATGGGCAGGGCAGTCGCGCGAGTCGCTGATTTGGGTGGCGCTGCGGGCGATCTTGATTGCGTGGGTGATGTTCGTGTTGGTGCAGCGCCTGGACCTGCCGGCGATGCCAGGCAAATTGCGCCGGCTCGGCATGTGGGGCCCCGCGATCGCATGGCGACGCGCGTTGGCGCGGTTTGATGCCGATGGCCCTGGCTGACCCGTGGCCTGTCAGCGCTTACCATAGCGGATGACTTTCCCCTCAGTCCGCCCTCAACAAGACGCGAGCAGTTCACGCGTGGCCCGTTTTCTTGATGGCTGAGAAGGGGAACATCCGGGTGCTGGTGGTCGACGACGAGCGCTTCATGCGCCTGCAAGTTCGGCAAGTCTTGCTGCGCGAAGACTACGACATCATCGAAGCCGAATCCGGACAACAGGCGATTGAGCAGTTCGACCTGCAGCGACCGGATCTGGTGCTGATGGATGGGCTCATGCCTGACATGGATGGCTTTGAATGTTGCAAGCGGCTGCGCGAGCGACCCGGCGGCGAGCGCGTGCCGATGTTGATGATCACGGGCTTGGACGACCGCGCCTCGATCGATCAAGCATTTGCTGCAGGTGCCGAGGATTTTGTCACCAAGCCTGTCCACTGGGACGTGCTGCGGCACCGAATCCGGCGCGCGATCGAGCGCGCGCAGATGCTGGATCGACTGGAGTTGGCCAATCGCGAGTTGGGCCGACTGGCCGGCATCGATCAACTTACCCAGCTTGCCAATCGGCGCAGCTTCGACCAGGTGTTGGCGCGCGAATGGCGTCGCGGCGGCCGCAACGGACTGACCTTGTCGCTGGTTTTGATCGATCTCGATTATTTCAAGCGCTACAACGATTCCCTTGGCCATCTGGAGGGCGATGGCTGCCTGCAGCGCGTGGCTGCCGCCTTGGCCGGAATGCTGCGGCGACCGGCTGATCTGGTGGCCCGGTTTGGCGGTGAAGAGTTCGCCATCATTCTTCCTGAAACAGACAGCGATGGCGCACAGCGCATCGCTGCACAGGTCGTGGAAGCCATCCAAGCGCTGGCCATTCCACATCCTGATGCGCCACTGGGACGGGTTTCCGTCAGTGTCGGCTGCGGCACCACCATCCCCAACCCACGGCTGGCCCCAAGCCGATTGTTCGCCGCCGCCGACGAGGCCTTGTACGAGGCTAAACATACCGGGCGCAATGGGTTTCGGGCGTCGGCGGTGCGGCAGATTGCGGAACCCGGGTAGGAATGGTTTTTCGCCAGCTGGCTGGCGATGGTGTGCCTTGATCACACGGCTTGCTCCGCTCCGAGGGCTTCGCCCCGGCTTTCGCTTCGCTCGGACTCCACTGTCCGCGCTGCGAGCACTGCGATCAGTCTGTTCGGGTCAAATGGGGTGGGCGACAGTCGCCTGCGTGGGGACAGACTTAGACTATTCGCCGGCCCGCAGAGGCGCTTTGCGGCAGGAATGGGTGGTATCACCTAGTGAAGCTCGGGGAACGCGCAGACTGATTTGCAGCCCGGCGGCCTTTGCCGGGCGAGACGAAAGTTTTGCTGCGCGCGGACAGTTTTTGGACGGTTTGGGGACCGATGGCGCTTCTGTTGGCCAAGAATCGGCAAAAAATGGACCGCGTACACGGATTTTCAGCCCGGTAATCCAAAGCTCGACAGGCTGCTAGGATGCCGGCGCGCTGACCGTGCGCTGAATGCCTCTGGGTCAATGGAAAAGTTTCTGCTGTTGGGCCTATTGGTGACCGCGCTGGCGCTGTTTGCGTCGGAGCGCTTTCGCGCAGATTTAGTCGCCATCGCCTTGCTCCTGGCCATGTTGCTGACCGGCATGCTGACCGTGCAGGAAGGATTTAGCGGATTCGCCAGCCCGGCCGTGATCACCGTGGTCTGCATGTTCATCCTCTCTGGCGGTTTGGTGCGTGCCGGGGTGGCGGACGAGATTGCGCGCTGGGTACTGGCACGCGGCCTGCGTGGGCAGGTCAGCCTGTGCATGACTCTGATGCTGATCTGCGGGCTGATGTCAAGCTTCATGAACAACATCGCGGCGGTGACGATCCTGTTGCCCAGCGTGTTCGCAATCTCCGCGCGCAGCGGCGTGCCAGTGACCAAGCTGCTTATCCCACTTTCCTTCAGTTCGTTGTTGGGCGGCCTGACCACTCTTGTGGGTACGCCGCCGAACCTGCTTGCTTCGGAGGCACTGAGCGCCGCTGGCTACACGCCGTTCGCGATGTTCGATTTTGCGCCGACCGGGTTAGCGGTGTTCGCCACCGGCTTGGTGTATTTCGCCTTGCTGGGACTGCGTTTGGTGCCGGTGCGAGAAGTGGCGGCGCAAGACGACACTAGGTCGCTGCGCCATTACGTCGCTGAGACGGTCATCCCCGCTGGCTCAGCGCTGGCCGGGCGACGCGTTGATCAAGTGCGCCTGAAAGAAACCCACGGCCTGCGCATCCTTCGTATCCACCGTGCCTATCAGTCGCAGCGCAAGGAAAGTGCAGCCGACCTGCCGTGGTTGCGCTTTGGCCGCCACGGTCGCGATGAAGGCGATGCTGGCTATTCCTTTGTGCCATGGCCGGAGGCTGTGCTCGCGGTCGGTGACCATGTGCAGGTGGAGGGCGATCCCTCCCTGCTGCTGCAAAGTCAAGGTCGCGGCCTGCTGGAACTGGTCGATCCTGAAGGTGCCGCGCGCTCGCAAGGTTCGGTCACTGAAGCAAATGATGGTCTGATCGGTGAGGTCGCCCTTTCGCCCGGTTCGCGCTCACTGGGCAGCACTATTGGCGACGCCGACTTCGCCGCACGCTATGGCGTCAGCGTGCTCGGTTTGCGCCGCAATGGCCGTCAAGAGGACGAGCGCATCAACCAGCTACGGCTGGAAACCGGCGATGTGCTGCTGGTCCGCGGCACGGTCGAGGCGCTAGGCGAGCTCGGCCATAGCCCCGACTTTCTGGTGGTTAACCGGCTGGCCAGTGCGACCCGCGACCACTCTCGCCGCTGGCTCGCGGTTGCCATTATGGCCTTGACCGTGCTGACCGCCGCGACCGGCGTGTTGCATATTTCGGTGGCGGCTCTGGCGGGCGTATTGTTGATGGTGTTGAGCGGCTGCCTGCCAGTGCGCGATATGTATGCGCAGGTCGATTGGCGAGTGATCTTCATGATCGCGGCGC
>JBBQQV010000178.1:0-6578 GCA_038215505.1 Lysobacterales bacterium | reverse complement strand
GGGAGCGCCGGCAGGCGCGATGCCTTTGATCGATTCAGAAGCATCGCGCCTGCCGACGCTCCCACAGGGTTCCCGCTGATCTGTTGGAGCTGCAAGATAAGCAACCGTGCCGTGCACTTGATTGAGCCAGAGCGGCGCTGCTGGCAGTTGCAGCCGCTGAATCAAGGCGTTGCGATTGGCTGCGACCTTGATCGGATCATCGCCACAGCGCGCGCCCAGATTGAAGTCGTCAAACGGTGCCATTGATGCACCAAGGCCAGCACCGCGGCGCAAGGTCGTCAGTGCTCGGATGCAAGCGGGTGCCGGCCAATCGGCTTGCAGAATCGGCAGATCGGAGGATTCCATGGAAGTATTCGCGACCATCGGCCAACCTCATTGCACCGCAGCCACCGCCGCCGCCGCGCGCAAAGCAGTCAGCAGGGTCTGCAAATCGGCGGGTCGGGGGGCGTTTGCCTCCACCAGCTCGCCGCCGAATGGATGTGTGAATTGCAGCTTTTCCGCGTGCAGCGCCTGCCGACGGAAGCCACGCAGCAGCTCGATCACGTCAGCCGAGGCCCCGCGCGGCAAGCGCAGGCTGGCCCCATACAGCTGATCGCCCAGCAGGTTCAGACGCAGGTGCGCCATGTGCACGCGAATCTGATGCGTGCGGCCACTTTCCAAATTCACCTGCAGACTGGTGAATCCGCGAAAGCGCTCGCGCACCCGATACTGAGTGGCGGCTGGTCGGCCTTCACCGGTCACTGCCATACGCAGGCGATCCACTGGATGCCGGCCGATGGGCGCGTCCACGCGTCCGCCTGCGACCGGCTCCCCTTGCACCACCGCTTCGTATTGGCGGTGGATCAGTCGCTCGGAAAGCAACGCGACCAGCGCTGTGTGAGCGCGCAGCGTGCGCGCGACCAACAGACACCCTGAGGTGTCTTTGTCCAAACGGTGGACGATGCCGGCGCGCGGCAACGTCGCCAAGCTGGGGTCAAGATGCAACAGCGCATTGACCAAGGTGCCGGTCGGATTGCCGGCACCCGGATGCACTACCAGACCTACCGGCTTGTTGATGATGAGCAGATCAGCGTCCTGGTAAAGGATATCCAGCGCAATCGCTTCCGCTTGGGCATCGCCGACTTTGGCAATCGTGGCTGCAAGCTCGATGCTCTCGCCGCCGCGCAGGTTGTCGCGTGGCCGCACTTGGCGGCCATCAACGCGCAGCTCGCCGGTTTTGATCCATTCACTCAGGCGCGCGCGCGAATAGTCGGGAAACAGCCGAGCCACTGCTTGATCGGTGCGCAAGCCGGACAGTTCCACCCCGGCGATGGCACTGTGTCTGATCGTGGTCAGGAGTTCGGCGGCACTTTCATCGGTTTTGCTGACATCGGCGTCAGCCGCCGTCGTTCGAAGTATGTTCATGGCCGCAATGCTTTATGGAGGCCCGCAGCGGCATCGGCTATCATTCGCCGCTCGCCGTCGCGGCGACCCCTACTTCCCTCCGGACCCTCATGATCCGACATTCCGGCCTGTTGCGCCTGTTCGCATTGTTATCCTTCCTGTTGCTGGCCAGCGGCTGCGCGCGTTTTTTTGATCGCGAAGACCCGCTGGAGACTTTGCCGGTCGAGCAGATGTACGACGAAGCCAAGCAAGCCTTGAAGAACGGCAACTCGTCGAAAGCCCAGCGCTACTACAAGCGGCTGATTGCGCGCTTCCCCTTCGGGCCCTATACCGAGCAGTCGCAGTTGGAGCTGGCGTATGTCGAGTTCCGCAGCAGCAAAGGTGAAGAGGCGCTGTCGACGCTCAATCGTTTCATCAGAACGTATCCCACTCATCCGCATATCGCTTACGCCTATTACCTGCGTGCGGTGGTGAACTTTGACAGCGGCAATCCGCTGCTTGATCGGCTGGCGCGCATCGACAGCACGCAGCGCGACCAAAGCAGCCTGCGCCAGAGTTTCAATGACTTTGCGGAAGTGATCCGCCGCTTCCCGGACACCGTTTACGCGGTCGATGCGCGGCAGCGCATGGTGCACGTGCGCAATCAGCTGGCGCGTCACGAAATCAACGTGGCCAAGTACTACTTGCGGCGTGGTGCTTGGATCGCCGCCGCCAAACGTGGTCAATATATCGTCGAGTTTTTCCCGCAATCCGCCTACCAAGGTGACGCGCTGGCGGTGATGGCGGAGAGCTATCGTCAGCTCGGCCAGGACACGCTGTCCGAAGACGCCATCCGTGTGCTTCGCGCCAACGACCCTCAGCACGCCTACTTTTCCGGCGACTGGCCACAGAAGCGACCCTTCTGGCGCAAGCTGATTCCGTTGGGTGACAACACCCGCAAGGGCTGAGGCAGGGCGGCTATTCGGTGCCAGCAGCCCAACGAATGGAACCATCGGCGCCGATAACGGCGTGATGGGTTTGCTGGCGATCAACGAGTTTCACCTGATCTCCAATCGCGACCCCGGCATAGTTTGAGAGCTGCCGGCTGAGGCGTTCGAACACGCCGCGGTCCGCTTCTACCTCTAGCGCCAAACGCAGCGCCGTTGCCGTATCTGAGTGACGGCTGCGATGGGCACTGACGGCATCGGCCAGCGCTGGCGAGTAGCGTGCTTGAATTGCGCCGATGCGGTGCATCTCGCGGGCGATGTTGAAGCCATGCCAACTCGCAAGCACAAGCGCCAATAGCAACACGGACTGACCGCGAGCTCGCAGTTGCGGCCATGCCAATGCGCCGCAACCGCAGATCAGCGCGGCGTAGCCATAGCCATACTGCGGGTAGCCGATTGCCAACACCAAGGGCGGTCCCATCGCGATTGCACCGCCGAATAAGTAGGTCGCACCGATCCGCCTGTTTGCGATTACGAAGGTTGCCGCCACCACCACGGCGATAAGCAGGGCCAAGCCGAAGCGAGTCGTCGAGGCGTTACTGACGCTGGCAAACTCCAGTGCCGTCGGCAAATACGGGTACAACTGCATCTCCGCCCAGCGCTTTAGTGGCATCGAAAGCGACCACGCATAGGTGCCTTCGGGTCTTGGCGCATACAGAAGTGTAGGCAAGCGCAGCCACAGGTAGCCGGCAGTTACCGCACCGCTGGCCATCAGTGCCGCCCGCAAACGCGGCTGACGGCCCAAAACAAGCCACGCAAAAAGCAATAGCGGAGCGATTGCGAGCGCTGCTTCTTTTGCCAACAGGCCGATGGAGGTGAAGACCAGCGCGATGAACGCGGCGCGCCAGCGGCTTTCGGTCGGCAATCGCAGCACGCTCTGCAAAAGCGCGAGCGCTGCGGCCAGCCACAACAAATCCGCCAGCGTCGCGGTCCAACCATGCACATAGATGGCGAACGGGCTGATGGCAAACGCCGCCGCCCCGCCCAGCGACTGCAGGGTGGTCGCACGCAGCTGTTTCAAGCAGCCAAACAGCAGGGCTGCATTGAACAATCCCATAGCAACCCACAGCAGGTGCATGAGCGCGGGCTGCTCGAACCACGCGTATGCAATCAACAGCCAAAGATTGAAGGTCAATGGCCGATGCTGGAAAGCCGTGAAGTCAGTCCAAGCCTGCCAAGGCAGATCACGCCAATGGGCAACGTCGGCGCGCGCGCCCCATTGCAACTCGTCATGGCTGAAATAGCCGGGGTTGCTCAGCAGCAAGTAATAGCTGAGGACCGAGAAGATGGCAATCAGGCAGCCGCCAATCGGCACGGCGACCGCTTGCGCGTTGCTACGCTTTACTGGCCCCGTGAGCGACCGATCCACCCGCCTGATTGCCTCACGTCCAGCCAGAAGTAATCGGATAACGCCGTTCGCGACCAAATGCGCGGCGCGACACTTTCGGTCCCGGTGCCGCCTGCCGACGCTTCCATTCGCTGATGAAAACCAGGCGAGCCACTCGCTGCACAGTGGCTTCATCGAAGCCCTCGGCGATGATCTCCGTACGCGACAGGTCGCGGTCGACGAAGCGTTGCAGGATCGCATCCAACACTTCGTAGGGCGGCAACGAATCCTGATCGAGCTGGTTCTCGCGCAGTTCGGCGGTGGGCGCTCGCGCGATCACGGCTTCGGGGATAGCCCAGCTGCGCGCATTGCGCCAGTGACACAGCGCAAACACTTCGGTCTTGTAAATATCCTTGATCGGCGCATAGCCGCCACACATGTCGCCGTAAATGGTCGCGTAGCCGACCGCGTACTCGCTCTTGTTACCGGTGCTGAGCAGCATCGCACCAGTCTTGTTGGACAACGCCATCAACGTCGCGCCGCGACAGCGCGATTGCAGGTTTTCTTCAGTGACATCGGCGTCCAAGCCGGCAAAACTCGCGGCAAGTGACTGCAAAAAACCGGCAAAAGGGGGCTCAATGGAGATGGTCGACAGCTTTACGCCCAAACGCTGCGCCTGCTCGGCCGCCAAGTCGTTGCTGAGATCACTGGTGTAGCGCGTCGGCAGCCGAACTGCATGCACGTTTTCGGCACCCAAGGCATCGACCGCCAACGCCAATACTAGGGCCGAATCGACGCCGCCGCTCAAGCCCAACAGTGCGCGCTTGAATCCATTTTTGTGCAAATAATCGCGCGTGCCACGCAGGGCGGCGCGATAGGTCAAAGCGACCCGCGACTCGTCAAACTCCTGCGGCCAAATCACCCGTGCCCAACGCTTCGAGGCAGGATCGAAATCGGCAACCAGCCAATGGTCGGCAAACGCTTCCGCCGCCGGATGCTCGCGGCCATCACCGTCGACCAGCACAGAGGCACCGTCGAACACCAGTTCGTCCTGGCCTCCCACCACGTTGAGATAGGCGATGCCGAGCTTGCTCTCGCTGGCGCGCAGCCGCAGCAGCGCATCACGCTCACCGGGCTTGTCAGCCTCGTAGGGCGAGGCATTGGCGACCAACACCACCTCGGCACCCAGCGCTGCCGTCTCGCGCAGCGGGCGGGCGTGCCAGAGGTCCTCGCACACCAGCACCCCGACCTGCACACCTTTGATCTCGATGCAGGCAGCCTCGTCGCCGGTAGTGAAGTAGCGCCGCTCATCAAACACCGCGTAATTCGGCAGTTCGCGCTTGCGATAGGTGAGCTCGATCTGGCCATCGCGCAACACGCTTAGCGCGTTGTACACCACGCTGCCCATTGCCTGCGGATGCCCGACCAAGGCAACGATGCCGTGGGTCTGCTGAGCGATCTCGCTCAATGCCTGCTGGCAAGCCTGCAGGAAGCTCGGTCGCAACAATAGATCCTCGGGCGGATAACCCGACACAGCCAACTCGGGAAACATGACCACATCCGCTGCGTGCAGGTCGCGCGCTTCAGCGATCAAGCTCGCGATACGGCTTGCGTTGGCGATCACGGCACCAACCGGGAAATCGAATTGGGCGAGGGCGACGCGTAGGGGCATGGTTGCGGCACGCTAGTAGTCCGTTTCTTCAAAACCTTGCCAGGTGAAACGGACGGATTTTTTCGCAGGGCAAAGGCGCGAGGAGGCGTCATAGTGGGCTCTATGGCAACGACGAGCAACGCAGCCATGCGGAAAAAGACGCCGTTTCATGGCATTGTTTTTATGAAACGGACTACTAGTGGGTGAGGAATGGTAATGCGCGGGCCGCCGACTGCTCGCTTCTGTAGACCGGAGCTTGTTTCGCTGCCTGCGCAACACCTGATTGAACGCTGACCAGCGACAATGCAGGTCCCCCCAACCGCCTGTCTCTGCATGTCTCCGTCTGCGATTGATCGCGTTGCCGTTGATCGTGATGCCATTGATCGTGATGCCATCGATCAACGTGGCTTGCTGGCCGCGTTGCTCGCGTTTGCGATGTGGGGGCTGTTTCCGCTGTATTGGAACCTGCTGAAAACGGTGCCGGCGATGCAGATCATTGCGCACCGGGTGATCTGGTGCGGCGTGTTCGTGATCGGTTACCTGTGGATTCGGGATGGTCGCGGCTGGTTGCGCGCGGCGTTGGCGGGGCCGAAGGTGGGCCGCCTGTTGATTGCCAGCAGCGTGCTGATCAGCGTCAATTGGGGCATTTACATCTGGGCGGTGACCAACGGCCGCGTAGTAGATGCCAGCTTGGGTTACTTCATCAATCCGTTGGTCAATGTGCTGATCGGGGTGTTGTTGCTGGGCGAGCGGCTCAATCGCGCGCAGTGGTCGGCGGTCGCACTGGCGGCGCTGGGTGTGCTGTGGCTGGCGGTAACACGCGGTCAGTTACCTTGGATCGCACTGGTGCTGGCGGGCACCTTCGCTGTGTATGGATTGATCCGCAAAGTGGCGGCGGTGGACGCGGTGCCTGGCCTCGCGGTCGAGAACCTGGTGCTACTTCCGTTCGCGCTTGGCTGGATTGTGTGGTCCACGCTGAGCGGCGACGGCACCTTCGCTGAGGTAAGTCGTGCCACCGACGCGCTGCTGATCGTTGGCGGCGTGCTTACCGCCATTCCTCTGATCGGCTTTGCCTATGGCGCGCGACGCATTCCCTATTCGCTGGCAGGCATCCTGCAGTACATCGCGCCGACCTTGCAGCTGCTCTGCGGTGTGTTTGTTCTGGGCGAAAGTTTTGATCGAAACCAGGCCGTCGGCTTCGGCTGCATCTGGTTAGCGCTGGCGATCTATG
>JBBQQV010000177.1:0-6610 GCA_038215505.1 Lysobacterales bacterium | reverse complement strand
GCCCGCGACTGCCAGAAAGGCCCTCACCACCCCAAGCGCCCGGTCGCCAAAAACATCTTCAGCAGCGCGTGCCGCGTCAGGATTGGAAATTGAAATTAGAAACACCAACCCACCCAGTCGGGCAAACGCATGCACACAGGCCAGCCCAACCCCATGACTGGCACCGGTGATCAGCACGCGCTTGTCGGTAAGGGTCATGGCTTGGGTTCGGTGGAAGGTTGAATCGGCATGATTCGATGGTAACCGGAACTCTGGATCCAAAAGCACGCGCTTGTGAGGGGCGCACAAGGCCATCGCAGCCACGCTTGGCTTGTGCCAAGTGCTGTGGTGGCCAGTACCCAGCTTGCCGAACTGGCCTGCGCGAGACGCCAGCAACATCGACTTAACGAGTAATGCATAAACGCATTACCGTCCAGCCTTCAGGAGTGCAAACAAATGGCGATACTGACGGTCACCGAGCGGGGGCAAATCACCTTTCGCAAAGACGTGCTGCAGCATCTTGGCATCGGTCCGGGCGAAAAAATTGAGATCGACCTGTTGCCCAACGGCAAGGCCGCGCTGACAGCCGCCCGCTCGGCCGGTTCCATTCACGCCCTGGCAGGCTACCTAAAGCACAAGACAAACGGTGCCGTGCTGTCGATAGACGAGCTCAATGACGCCATCAGCAGCGCCGCCAATCGTGCGACCACGGCCGAGTGAAGATTACCGCCGACACCAACGTACTCCTGCGCGCGATTGTCGCCGATGATCCTGAACAGGCCAGCGCAGCGGTCAAAGCGCTTGCGCACGCAGAAGTTGTGGCGGTGAGTTTCACGGCGCTATGTGAGCTGAGCTCGGTTCTCCAAGGCAGCAATGGGGTGGCACGAGCCGACGTCGTGGCAACGATCCCGCAGCTCATCGAAACTCAACAAATCGAGGTCAATCGATCCGCCGTCGAGGCCGGCCTGTCGGTGTTAACAGCAGGCGGCGATTTTGCCGACGGCATCATCGCCTATGACGGCCGATGGTTGGGTGGTGCCGTCTTCGTATCGTTTGATCGCAAAGCGGTGAAGCTGCTGACCGCCCAAGGGCATGCGGCCCAAGTACCCACTGACGGCAAACGCCAAGGCTGACTGAGAGATCGGCGGCGAGGCTCTCGCTGGGAACATGTACCGACAGGGATAGTGCGACTCAGCGAGCAGCAGGCGGCGCAGCTCCCCTTCCCGCTCGCCACCCGCCCCCTATGCTTGCGGCAGACTGCCGGAGAAGCGGTCGCATCGCCAGGAATCCACACATGGCCAATATTTTCAAGCACGCCACGGCAGGCATGGATTCTGCGGCTTGGCAGGCACATCACGACGTTACTGGGTAACGGTTCAGCGCGACATTGGTCCTGCACGCCCGCCCGAGCCTCACGCCCGACAGCCGCACCGATGACAACGCCCGACCGGTAGGAGCACGACCTGGGCCTACTGCTGCGGCTGATGATCGCGGTGCGGTCGCATGACTGACCGCGCCCCTGCAAACGGCAACCGGACCCCGCCGCAGCGCGGGCCGAACGGTCACCCAACGGCAACCAGCGAGCAAAGGCCAAATTTGGACAGGACCGCGTAAAACGCTGAAACCCTTACGCCGCTTGGTGCCCAGAGCGGGAATCGAACCCGCACAGCCTTGCGGCCGAGGGATTTTAAGTCCCTTGCGTCTACCAATTTCGCCATCCGGGCGGCGGCCGCAAGCTTAGCGGGATCGACGGATAAAGTCCGCGCCTGAGTGACCGAGTGTTGTCCAAGTTGCAGCGCATCGCCAATGAACCCTCATCCGGAAGTTCATCAACCTTGTTTCTGCCAACGTGGAATGATGCTGGCGATGCATTCAACTCGGGAAGACCATGGCAGGTAGCAATACGATCACCACTCCGAGCAGGCAGGAAGGCTGGGCGCTTGCGCTAATCGTCTTGGCTGCCTTGGTAGCCTCGGGAATTTCTCCGCATGATCGACTGACGTGGCTGCTGGAGATCATCTGGGTTGTGATTGGGCTGCCACTGGTGGCCATCTGTTGGGGCCGATTCCCGCTGACCCGGTTGCTTTGCTGGTTGCTGGCTGTGCACGCCCTGATTCTGATCTACGGTGGCACCTATACGTATGCCGAGACGCCGCTGGGGCTGTGGTTCAAGGAGGCCTTCGATCTTTCGCGCAACCACTACGACCGGCTCGGCCATGTGGCGCAAGGCTTCATTCCGGCAATCCTGGCGCGCGAGCTGCTGTTGCGACGGACACCCTTGTTGCGCGGTGGTTGGCTCATTTATCTGGTGCTCGCAGCCAGCCTGTCCTTCAGCGCGCTGTTCGAGTTGATCGAATGGTGGGCGGCACTGGTTTGGGGAGGTGATGCCGACGCCTTCCTCGCCACCCAAGGGGATGTGTGGGACACCCAGTGGGATATGTTTCTTTGCCTGTGCGGTGCGATTGCTTCTCTCGCGATCTGGTCGCACCAGCATGATCGGCAGCTGGGCATAGAGTGAGTTCGGGATTCAGCCGCCCGGCACCAGCAGGATCTTGCCCTCGCGCTCGCCTGCGGCGGCGGCCGTAACCGCCTCACGAATGCGCTCGATCGGAAACGTGGCGGCGACAGCGCAATGCAGCGTGCCTTTGGCAATCAAGCTGGCGACTTCGCCAACGACGCCCGCGCGCTGCTCGGCGCTGGCTTCCTTGTACCAGCGCGACAGCCAGAAGCCACGCAGGGTGACATCGCGAAAAATGAACGAGGCCGGCGAAATCTGGCACGCCTCACCGCTCATCATTCCGTAGTTCACAAGCACGCCGCGCTCGGCAAGACAGGACGCCAGATGATCTGTGGCGGCACCACCGACAGCGTCGATGCCCAATCGGATTGCTGCGCCACCGGTAGCTTCACTGACTCGCTTGGCCAGCTTGTCGCCATCCACCAGCACCACGTCGCCGCCCAGTTCGCGCACCGCTGCCACCGCACTCTCGCGGCGCACGATGTTGACCGTGCGCAGGCCACGCAGCTTGGCGATCTGGGCCAGATAGCCTCCGACGCCAGAATTGGCAACGTTCTGGATCACCCACTCTCCCGGTTGCAGGTCGACGAACTCGCGCAGCATCAGCAAGGCGGTGGGAGGATTGACCGTCATCATCGCCAACTGCAGCGGGTCCGCGTCGTTGGGCAAAGGCAGCAGCCGTGCCGCGGCGACCACCACGTGGGTACTCCAGCTGCCACAGCCTACCGGCAGCAGCACGGTCTGGCCTGGCGCCGGTCCGCGCGTATCTGGCCCAAGCTCGACCACTCTGCCAACGCCTTCATTGCCACCGACAGCGGGCAACGGCGGCAGGATGCCGTACAACCCGGTCAAGGTGAGCACGTCCGATGGGTTGATCGGCGCGGCCAGCACCTCGACCAAGGCCTCGCCAGAGACCAGTGGCGGCAGGCTGAATTCCACCGCATCGATCAGATCCTGCGGGATCGGACCGCGTTGCGCGTACTGGGCACGTTTCATGGCGACGCCTGGGTGTGGGAGCAGTTGCGGAGTATGGTTGATCCCGATCAAATCCTGCGCTTCGCAAGCGCCTACATTTGCCACATCAACGTCTTCGGGAGCACGACATGTTTGATTCGGCCGACCTCGAACACCGCATGGACAAAGCCCAGTACCAGACCGAGGAACCGCTGCTGCGGCGTGCGCTGCTGGACGCCCAGTACGCGCTGGCAAGCCGACCAGGCTTCCCGGTCCTCATCATCATTGGCGGCGTGGATGGTGCAGGCAAAGGCGAAACCGTCAATCTGCTCAACGAGTGGATGGACCCGCGGCATATCCACACGCATGCGTTTTCCGAGCCGACGGGCGAAGAAGCCGAACGACCACCGATGTGGCGCTACTGGCGCGTGTTACCGCCGAAGGGAAACATCGGCATCTTCTTTGGCTCCTGGTACACCGCGCCGCTGCTGCGGCGGGTATTGGGCGACGACGGGCAGGACGCCCTAGACAGCCACGTGGCCGCAATCCTGCGTCACGAGCGCATGCTGGTGGACGAGGGCGTGCTGCTGATCAAGTTCTGGTTTCATCTATCCAAAGACCAGCAACGCAAGCGACTGAAGGCACTGGAGAGCGATCCAAAGACGCGTTGGCGGGTGACGCCGGATGAGTGGCGGCGCTTTCGCAAATACGACCGGTTTCGCGCGGTCTCGGCCGACGTCGTTCGCCAGACCAGCACCGCCGGTGCACCGTGGATCGTGGTACCAGGCGCGGACCATCGCTACCGCAGCATCACAGCCGGCCGGATATTGCTGGAAGCGCTGCAGGCGCGGCTGGCCCACGTGCCCGAGGTGCACACCGAAGCACCGGCACCACTGCCGCAGCTGGAGAACGTCAAACTCCTGCGCGATCTCGATCTCGGCAAGAAGCTCGGGAAACGCCGCTATGAGCGACGCCTCGAAAAGCTGCAAGGCGAGCTGAACCTGCTTTCACGTGCCAAGCGCTTTCGTCATCGCGCCCTTGCTGTCGTCTTTGAGGGCAGTGACGCCGCTGGCAAGGGCTCAACCATACGGCGGGTGACTGCCGCGCTCGACGCACGCTTTTTTCGGGTTATCCCGATTGCTGCGCCCTCCGAAGAGGAACGCGCCCATCCCTACCTGTGGCGATTTTGGCGACACCTTCCACCGCATGGGCGGGTTACGCTGTTTGATCGATCCTGGTACGGCCGCGTGCTGGTCGAGCGCGTCGAGGGGTTCTGCGCACAGCCGGACTGGATGCGCGCCTATTCCGAGATCAACGACTTTGAAGACCAGATCGCCGCCAGCGGCACCGTTCTGTCGAAATTCTGGCTGCAGATCAGCCCTGAAGAACAGCTGCGACGCTTCAAGGAACGCGAAGACATCGCCCACAAGCGCTTCAAAATTACCGCCGATGACTGGCGCAATCGCGAGCGTCGGGACGCTTACGAGGCGGCAGTTGCCGACATGGTCGACCGCACTTCCAGCCACTCGGCACCGTGGACCCTGGTCGAGGCCGAAGACAAAAACTACGGCCGCATCAAGGTTCTGCAAACCCTGGTCGACCAATTGGATGCCGCGCTTTGATCGGCTGATTGAACTTTACTGAACCGAAATAGAAACGCTGCTTCGGACACTGCTTCGCACGCCACCTGCCACGGACAAACTGTCCTGAGTAGAAATCTCCAACAACCCTTAACAGAACACGATTGAGGGGCATTTTCGCGACCTGAGGAAATATCAGGGCCAGACAACGCATACGCATCATCGAAGGAACAGCCATGGGTCATCCCGTCTCATTCAGTACCCCTTCGGGTCGCATCACCGGTTGGCGCGCCGACCCGCCGATTCCGCCCAAGGCACTGATATTGGTGATCCAGGAGATCTTTGGCGTCAACGCACACATCCGCCACATGGTCGAACGCTTCACCGCACATGGCTACATCGCGGTGGCGCCCGCTTTCTTCGATCATTTTGGCTTTCACATCGAACCGTCCTACGACGCAGACGGTGTCGCCCAAGGCCGCGAACTGGTCGACACACTGGGATTCGAGCGCGTGCTCGGCGACCTTGCTGCCATCGAGGAGAGCCTGCGCGGCGACTACAAGATCGGCGTCGTCGGCTATTGCTGGGGCGGCACCGTGGCCTACCTGGCCAACGCCCAACTTGGTCTGCCCGCCGTCAGCTATTACGGCGCGCGCACTTTCGATCTGTTGCCAAAACGATTGCAGGCACCAATGGAGTTCCATTTCGGCGAACTTGACCCGCTGATACCACCCGAGCACGTGGCAGCGCACCACGAAGCCCATCCGCATGCAGCCATCTACACCTATCCGGCCGGGCATGGCTTCAACTGCGACGAGCGGCCGGGTTACCACGCCGAAAGTGCCGCCATCGCCATCGACCGCACGCTCAACTTCTTCTCGCGCGTGCTTCACTGATCGCTGCATATCAGCAGACGGCCAGACTGCCGCCATTGCGGCGGCGCAAGGATTTACCGTGGCTACGCGAGATAGCGCGCCGTTTCTGGCTGCGGGAGTTTCGGTAATCAACCCGTGGTTGACGACTCGTCGCAGGTCGACGTCAAGCTGTCGAGCGGAACCAGCCAAATTGATCGAAGTCATGGCCCGCATGCGGAGCCCGGCGCATTCTTGAGATCGAGAGTCCAAGAGGAGAAGCGGCATGAGCACGCGTATCGAATCCATTCTGGTCGCAACCGACCTGTCCGCGCCGGCCCAGCTTGCGGTTGAACGGGCGGCGCGTCTTGCTTGGGAGCACGGTGCACGACTCGATCTGTGCAGCGCGGCGCTGCTGCCACAGCCCATGCCTATCTGGGGTGACATGGTCAGCGCCAACTGGTTTGATACCAGCGAAATACTGGCGTCAACCCAGCGGCAGCTGACAGCAATGGCCAGCGCCTTGGGCGAGCGCTTTGGCATTCAGGTCGGTTGCCATTGCGAAGCGGCCAATGCCGGGAGCATGGTGCCGGCGCACGCGCAGGCGGGTGGCTACGGCTTGCTGGTGATCGGTGCTACCGGCGAGGGCGCGCTCAGTCGTCGACTGTTCGGCTCGACGGCACAGACAATCGTCCGCCGCGCCCGCACGCCGGTGCTGGTGGTACGCC
>JBBQQV010000176.1:0-6635 GCA_038215505.1 Lysobacterales bacterium | reverse complement strand
CAAATCAAGGTGGGCGACAAAACGCACATCGGGCTTGTCGATGCCCATGCCAAACGCAATGGTCGCCACCATCACGATCCCGTCTTCGCGCAAAAACCGGCGCTGATTTGCCGCGCGCTCGGCGGATGGCAAGCCCGCATGGTAAGGCAGGGCACGGATCCCGGCCGCGACCAGCTTGGCGCAGGTCTCGTCCACCCCTTTGCGCGAGAGGCAGTAGACAATGCCGGAATCGCCTGAGTGGCCACGCAGGAATTCCAGCAGTTGCTGCGGACCACTTTGCTTCTGCTCGACGCGATATCGAATATTCGGACGATCAAACGAGGAGACGAATTGTTGTGCGTCTTCGAGTTGTAGACGCTCGGCAATTTCACGCCGCGTGGGCGGATCGGCGGTGGCGGTGAGAGCGATCCGAGGCACGCTGGGCCAGCGCGCGTGCAACACGTCAAGTTGACGATACTCCGGCCGGAAATCGTGCCCCCATTGCGACACGCAATGCGCTTCGTCAATCGCAAACAGCGCCGGAGTGACCCGATCAAGCAGGTCGAGAAAGCGTGAGGTAAGCAAGCGTTCTGGCGCGACATACAACAGATCGAGCTCGCCGCGCAGCAGCTTGGCCTCGGTCGCGGCCGCTTCCGCTACGGATTGCGAAGAGTTGAGATAAGCCGCCGCGACACCGAGCTGGGTTAGTGCCTCGACTTGATCCTGCATCAAGGCAATCAGCGGCGACACCACGATGGCCGTGCCCGACCGCATCAGCGCCGGTACCTGATAGCACAGCGACTTGCCACCGCCCGTTGGCATCAACACCAAACAATCGTTGCCGCCCGCCAAGTGCTCGATGATGGCTTGCTGAGGACCACGGAACTGGCCGAAACCGAATACACGCTGCAGGATTTGCTGAGCGGAGTCGGGGTTTTGTCCTTGCATGGATGGGGGTGCGGGGGCGATGGGCGTGCTCGCATTATGGTTGCTATGGGTGGGGCGTTGGCGGTTTGATTTTGGGTTTGGCACCGTCATGCACGATAAGGCTGGCGAGGGCTGGGTGCTGCCTTTCAGGCTTCACTCGCCGTGTTGTTGCTTCGAGGCAAAGTTTCGCCCACCGCTGAGGCAGACGAAACCGCGCCTCGAAGCTACAAAATTGCGAGGGATGCGTGAAAAGAAGGATTCCGACCCCCGCCCACGAAAGCCCACGTGGCTACAGGTAAGCTACCCGTCCTAGTGGGCGTTGCGAAAGCACTCCCCTCCGCTAAGCGCCAACAAAAAATCGCCATTGGCTTGCTGCCGGCACCGCACGACTAGGCACGGCGGTGTTGGCGCGGCAGGCCGCATACCGGTCCCCCCATGTCTTCCAGCCCCAACCACCTATTGCGCCACTGCATGACGCGCGACTACGCACGCCTGCAACGTCTGCACTCGCGCTGGAAGACATCTTCTGAAGCGGCAGATCGTGATGCCTTCCTGCGCGCGGCCGAGGCGTCCAATGCAGAACGTGAAAAGCGTGCGGCGCGCTTGCCGAATCCGAGTTTTGATCTCAGCTTGCCGATTGCGCGCGAAGCCGAGCGCATCGTCGATCTGATCAGCAAGCACCAGGTGGTGGTGATCGCCGGTGAGACCGGTAGCGGCAAAACCACCCAACTGCCCAAGCTGTGTTTACTGGCCGGTCGCGGCAGCGCGGGGATGATCGGCTGCACCCAGCCGCGCCGCATCGCAGCGCGCTCGGTTGCGAAACGCGTGGCCGAAGAGTTGGGCGTGCAAACAGGCGCTTTGGTCGGCTATCAGGTGCGCTTCACCGAGCAGGTGAGCGATGCCACCGCGATCAAGTTCATGACCGACGGCATCCTGCTTGCGGAGATCCAATCGGATCGATTTTTATCGCGCTACGACACGCTGATTCTGGATGAGGCGCACGAGCGCAGTCTCAATATCGACTTCTTGCTTGGCTATCTGAAAGGTCTGCTGCGCAAGCGCCGCGATCTGAAGCTCATCGTCACTTCGGCGACCATCGATACGCAGCGCTTTGCCAAACACTTCGATGATGCGCCGACGTTGTCAGTGGAAGGCCGCGGCTATCCCGTCGAAGTACGCTGGCGGCCGCCCAATGAGCCGGTGGAGACAGTCGCAAGTGCGCCAAAACCAGGCCGCGAAGGACGCGCGAATCAAGAGCGCGAAAGCGACCCTTTGTCGGCACTCGTGGCGGCAATCGACGAGATTACCGCCGAGGATCCGCGCGGTGACGTGTTGGTATTTCTGCCCGGCGAGCGCGATATCCACGACGCCCACCGCTCGCTGTCCAAACGCAACTATCGCGAGAGTGAAGTGCTGCCCTTATATGCGCGGCTGTCGGCGCGCGATCAGGATCGGGTCTTCAATCCCGGTACCAAGCGGCGCATCGTGTTGACCACCAATGTCGCCGAAACATCATTGACGGTGCCGCGGATTCGTTACGTGGTCGACCCCGGCACCGCGCGGGTCAAACGTTACAGCCCCCGGCAAAAGCTCGACCGCTTGCATATCGAGCCGATTTCCCGCGCGAGTGCTGACCAACGCAAAGGTCGCTGCGGACGCATCGCCGCCGGCGTTTGTTATCGCTTGTATGCGGAGAGCGACTACCTCGCGCGGCCAGCCTATACCGATCCCGAAATACGTCGCGCGGCCTTGGCGGGCGTGATCTTGCGCATGCTCAGCCTTGGGCTGGGAGATGTCGACGCGTTTCCGTTTATCGATCCGCCAGACCCGCGTGCTGTGGTCGATGGTTGGCAGCAGCTGGCTGAGCTTGGTGCGGTGGATGGGTCACGCAAACTCACTGCACTCGGCCGACAAATGGCGCGGTTGCCCGTCGACGTCAAGCTGGCGCGCATGTTGGTGGCCGCCAGTGGCAACGGGGCGCTGCGTGAAGTGCTGGCGATTGCCTCCTTTCTCGGCATCCAGGACCCGCGCGAGCGACCGGCCGATGCCAAACAAGCGGCGGATTTGGCGCACGCGCAATGGACGGATCCGAAGTCCGAGTTCGTCAGCATTCTGAAGCTGTTTGCTGACTACCAGCTCGCGCACGAGGATCTGACGCAGGCCAAGCTGCGCGACTGGTGCAGCAAACGCTTCTTGAGTTTCCTGCGCATGCGCGAGTGGCGTGAACTGCACCGGCAGTTGCTGCTGGTGTGCGAACAATTGGGATGGAAAAGCAGCACCCAGCCTGCCGACTATCCGATGTTGCATCGGTCCCTGATCGCCGGCATGCCAACGCAGATCGGCCGCAAGGATGAGAAGCGCCAGTACGAGGGGCCTCGGCAACGCCGGTTTGGCCTGTTTCCCGGATCAACCCTGGCAAGCCAGCCGCCCAATTGGGTGTTGTCGGCGGTGCTGCTGGATACCCAGCGCATCTACGCCATGACCAACGCCCGCATCGAGCCGGAATGGGTGGTGGCGGAAGCGCCGCATTTGCTGAGTCGCAAGCATTTCGACCCGCGCTGGTCGCGCACGCAAGGCCGAGTCATCGGCAGTGAGCAAATCAGCTTGTTTGGCTTGGTGTTGGCGCCGAAGCGACCGATTCACTACGGCGGTCTGTATCCCGAAGAGTCCCGCGAGATATTCGTGCGCCAGGGATTGTTGCCCGGCGAGATCGACACCAAGGCTGCGTTTGTTGAACGCAATCTGGCGATGTTGGCGTCAGCGAATGAAGTGGAAGCACAGCGCCGCCGCGCGGGTCTGGTGGCGGATGAAGCCTGGCAGGCCGACTGGTATCTGGATCGTTTGCCGGCCGACATCAACAGCGCGGTCGGACTGGACGCCTGGTATCGACGCGCAACGCCGGCGCAGCGGCAACAGTTGGAATGGCCGCTGCACGAATTGCTGGCAGGTGAGGGCACGGAGCGCGAGCGGTTTCCACCGTTTTTTGCGCTGGGCGACGCACGCTTGGCGCTACATTACCGCTTCGAGCCGGGGGCGCTGGACGATGGCGTGAGCTTGATCGTGCCTCTGCATTTGTTGAACGCGCTGGATCCCGCGCGCCTGAGTTGGTTGGTACCCGGATTGGTTGAGGAGAAGGCCGCCGAACTGATACGAAGCCTGCCGAAAACACTGCGTCGCGCCTGCGTGCCGGCACCCGACTTCGCGCGCGCGTTTCGTGAGGCCTGGCCACAGTCATCGGCCGATAGCATCGAAGGCGAGCTGACGCGCTTTTTGAGCCGAACGACCGGGGTGGCCATCGCCGGGTTGGATTTTGCGAGCGACACACTACCGCCGCACTTGTTACTCAACATGCGCGTGGTTGATCGCAATGGCGAGCACGTGCTTGCCGAGTCGCGAGATTTCACAGACTTGCAAGCGCGTTTCGGGCAGCGCGCAGACCAAGCGTTTGCGGCGCGCGCGGCCGCTAGTTTGGCGCGCAGCGGATTGCGTGCGTTTCCAACAGAGGAAGTGCCGTTTGAAGTACGGGGCGAAGCCGGCATCGCCGCGTTTCCGGCGCTGGTTGATGACGGCGATACGGTTTCGCTGCAAGTGTTTGCCGAGCGCTCGACCGCACAGCGTGAGCACGCCGCGGGAGTACGGCGTTTACTTGAGCTGACGTTGGCAGATCGGATCAAGCAAGCGCGTCGGCAGTTGCCGGTGACGCCGCGGCTCGGCCTTCTGTATGCAGCGCTGCAAGGATTCACTGTAACGCCAGAATCCAAAGGCACTCAAGGCGAACGCAATGTCGATGCGTTGCGACATGACGTGCTCGCGGCGGCAATGGGAACCTTATGCCTGCGACCGTTGGCGACGATTCGCAGCGCAGCGGAATTCGAAGCTTTGCAACGCGAGTTGGCTAGCGCGTTGTTTGCCGAAGCAATGAAGTTGTTGGGCTGGGTTGAAGCCATCCTGCATCTGGTCGCCGACTTGCGGCCAGCGTTGCAACCACCTCTGATGGGATTTGCGCGGGCCAATCTCGACGATCTGCAGCAACAGCTGGCTCAGCTGGTGCCGGCGCATTTTTTGCTCACTACGCCTGCCGCCCAGTTGGCCGAGCTGCCGCGTTATCTGCGCGGCATGAGCCTTCGCGCCCAGCGCCTGTTGCAGGATCCGAGTCGCGATCAGCTGCGCATGTTGGAGGTCGCCCCGTTCGCCAAAGCGCTGCAACAAGCAAGCGCAGATGGTCGTACTCTGCTACCGGGTTGGATCGAGTTGCGCTGGATGCTTGAAGAGTTGCGCATCTCGCTGTTTGCCCAAGAGCTGGGGACACGCGGCAGCGTGTCGCCTAAGCGATTGGCGCGGATGCTGGAGGAGTTGGGTTTGCGCTAGTGGTTTGGTTGCTTGATTTGGCCTGCAGTCGAACGACTGACTCCCACTTTTCAGGCTTCACCCGCGTCAATTGGCTTCGAGGAATGGTTTCGTCCGTTCCGGCGCTTTACCCCGGCCTTCGCTTCGCTCGGCCACCGCTTAGGCGGACGAAACCACGCGGCAAGCTCACAGAGGGCGAGCGAAGCCTGCCAAGCCAATCCCCGGCCCTCGCCGGAATAACAAAACCACCCCCAACCTATTGAACGCGGCGAACCTTGGCCGTGGTGTTGTAGCCATCGACCGAAAGATACCAGGTGCCAATCAGACCCTTCTTGATGCGAACCACGGGATCAACCAAGTCCACCGAAAGCGAACCGCTGTCGGCCAAGCCTTCCCACACTTGGCCATTCTCAAGCACAAAGCGGGTGCGCCCCGACCAGCCCTTGAACACGCCGGGGATGCGCGAAACGATGTCGCCATCGGTCGCAGGTGCGTTGCGCAGTCCGCGCTGATCATTTGGATCCGGCTGGGCCGCGAAGCTGGCATTTGAGGCGGCGGCCGCGGATGAGGTGGCAGCTCGCTCTCGCAGCCATTCATTGAGTGCAGTCAGCTCTTCAGCGGACAGCTTTTCCAGCCCAGCCGCCTTGAATTCGCTGGCGCTCATTCGCTCCTCCAGCGATGAGAAGTCCTGCGCGAAGGCGCAGGTCGGGTTAATCAGAGGGGCAACCAGAATCAAGATGGCGAAGGCAAGTGTGCGCATACGGTAGGGTCAGCGGTGCGACGGAAAGTGAGCGGGATTGTACGGAATGCAGTGACCAGCGAGCTGTTTTGCGATTCGCGGCGAGGCTGCGGATCGTAAGTTAACCGCAGATTCACGCCTGTCTGTTGCGCTCCGGTACACTTTCGATTGTTTTTGTCAGGCCGTTGGATCGAGTGTTCATCGCCTTCCGCGCCCGCTGCTCGCCAGCCAGTAGTGTGATGCGGCTAGTTCCGTGCCACGCCGCCCCGGAGAACTCACAGCCAATGACCCATCGTAGTTGCGGCCAGATACTCTCGATAATCGCCCTTTTTGCCTTCGGATCGGCGCATGCCATTGACCCGACACTGCAGGTCGTTAGCGGGACTTCGAATGCGGAAACACGGCGAGCGGTGCCGCTGACCTCGGCACGTTATGAGCCGATCACGCGATCATTGATCGCCACCACGCGCGCCGGCAATTTCGTCTGTAATTCAAGCCAAGTGCCGAATCCCAGTGTGCTCAAATTGCGCCTAGATGGCGTCGACTATCCGGTTGCCACCGCATCGCTGCCGGGATTGCTGGTCGCACCCATCGAATACCTGCCCAGTACCGTGACTTTTGCGTTGGGATTGCTGGGTGCCAG
>JBBQQV010000175.1:0-6672 GCA_038215505.1 Lysobacterales bacterium | reverse complement strand
TGCGGCTCGGAGGTTTCGGTCGCCATTCGGGGTCCCGGGCAATTGAGAAATGAACTGCCCAGTATAGTGGAAGCTCCGCTATAGCTGGCAGGTGATTGTTTGCAAAGCGTTTGTTCTGGTTTTTTTGACTGCGCACCACTTGCCTCAGGTTTCCAAGCGCAAGGTCACTGGGCCGTCATTCACCAGTGACACCACCATATGGGCACCGAAACGGCCAGTTTCCACCCTGTTGTGATGACGCCGGCACTCGGCCACCAATTGATCAAACAGCATTTCCGCGTGCGCCGGTGACGCAGCAGGGGTAAAGCTGGGGCGCATGCCCTTGCGCGTGTCGGCAGCCAGAGTGAACTGACTGACCAGCAACAAGCCACCTTGAATCTCGCTAAGCGAGCGATTCATCCGGCCCAAGTCGTCGGCGAACACGCGGTAGCCCAAGAGCCGCTCAGCCATGCGAGTGACGTCGGCTCGCGAGTCGTCTGGCAAAACGGCGATCAAGGCCAGCAAACCAGCACCGATCTCGCCGATGCATTCACCTTCCACTTCAACGGCGGCCCGGATCACCCGCTGAATAAGTGCGATCAATGCTTGCCGTCCATCGCCTGGAAAAGGTCAGCGGATGCTGCGCTGGCCGACCCAAAGCCGTCAAACCCAGGCTCCGCCAGCAACGCCGCGTCGTAGACTGCGCCGGCATGAACTCCCCACGCATGACCTTTCCAGTGGCTTGTATTTATTTTGCGCTGACTTTGCTTGGGCGATTGCCGCTTGGGTGGATGCAGTTTCTGGCCGGCGGCCTGGCCCAGGCGGTGCGCCGTTTGAATACGCGTGAGGCGCGCGTCGCCGCCGCCAACCTTGCGCTTGGCCTGCCGCAACTCAGCTTGAGCGAACGTGAGCAACTGCGACGCGAGTGCCTGCGGCACACGGCGAGCACGGCCTTGGAGACGGCGGCGGTGTGGACACGACCGGCCGCGCACTGTCTGCGCCTGATCCGCGAGGTCGACGGCGGCGATCTGCTCGATGCGGCCGAAGCCAGCGGGCGCGGCGTCATCGTCGCTGCGCCTCACATCGGCAACTGGGAGCTGTTCAGTGTTTATCTGGCCAGTCGGCGTCCGCTGGCAGTGGTGTATCGCCCTCCCGAGCGACCCGCGCTGGAACCTCTACTGGTGAGAGCCCGCCTACATCCGGGCGTGGAGCCGCTGCGCGCCGAACCCGCCGCCGTCCGCCGCATGCTTGTTTTGCTGCGTGGCGGCGGCACGTTGGGCATTCTTCCTGACCAACGCCCAAAGGCAGGCGAAGGCCTGTATGCGCCGCTGTTTGGCGTGCCAGCATTGACGATGACGCTGTTACCACGATTGGCGCAGAAGACTGGCGCGACGGTGGTATTCGGGTTTGCCGAGCGCTTGCCCGACGCGCAAGGGTTTCGCATACGTTTGCTACCAGCGCCGGCTGAACTGCTGGATGCAGACCCACTGCGTGCTGCCACGGCGCTTAATGCCGGCATTGAGGCCTGCGTGGCGTTGGCACCGGCCCAGTATCAATGGACCTACAAGCGCTATCCGTCACGCGACGCGGCAGGCCGTGCCCGTTATGGCGGTCACGTCGATCAACAAGGACCGTCCAGCCCGCATGAGTAACCACGCCAGCGACCGCATTGCGCCCGCTTCCACCGACCTTGTCGATTTGGCAAATCCAGCCACCGTCGCTGCGGCACAGGCCTACGAGTCTCTGCATCCGAACGCGGTGTGGGCCTTTCGGATCAACCAGATCAGCTTTGCCATTGTGGCTTGGCTGCCCGTGTTGCTGGTTGCACGACCGCTGTTGGCGCGAGCAGTGGGTTACGGCATGGGCTGGGTGATTGCCGTGGGCATGCTGGCTCTGATGTTGATCAGCAGTTGGCAATTTGCTCAGCGGCGCGCGCGGGCGGTCCGGTTCAGGCTGGATGACGCTGGCTTGAGCATCCACCGCGGCGTCTATTGGCAATCCGAAACACACATTGCGCGCTCGCGCGTGCAACACACTGATATCCAGCGCGGGCCGCTGGATCGTCGCTTGGGCTTGGCCGATCTGTTGATCCACACCGCAGGTACGCAGATGGCGACCGTGCGCTTGCCAGGCCTGGCGGAAGCGCGCGCGCATGCGTTGCGGGATGCTCTGTTGGAAGGCCATGACCAGCGCTTCTGACCCTGGCGCTGAATCGATAGTGGGGTTGCGCCGACTGCATCCATTTTCTTGGGTGTTTGTGCTGCTCTCGCAATTGCGCCAGTTCGCGTTGCCATTGGTGGCGCTGCTGGTGTTTGGTCGAGGTGGCGATTGGCAGGAAATTGCTGCGGGGGTCAGTGCGGTCGGCTTGAGCTTGCTCGCGGTGTGGCACTACTTCACCTTTACTTACCGGGTCGATGCCGATGCGCTGGTGATTCGCAGTGGGTTGCTGCATCGCGGCGTTCGCCACTTGCCGTTTCGACGCATCCACAACGTCGAGTTGCGCCGCTCTGTGTTGCATCGCATGGTTGGTGTCGCCGAGGTCAGGGTTGAGTCCGCCACCGGTGACGGCGATGCGGAGGCACAAATGCAGGTGTTGGCGCTGGCCGATGCAGAAGCCTTAGTGGCTTGCATTCGCAGTGCACGCAGCGGTGCCGCCGTCGACTCGGCAAGCTCGACAAGCTCGGCAGAAAGCGCCAGTGGCAACTCCTTGCTGGCGGTCTCGACCCGCGACCTGATTTTATTGGGATTGAGCAGCAACCGTGGCTGGGTGGTGGTCGGCGCCGGGCTTGGCGTGGTCGCCCAACTCAATCCCCGCGGCTGGTCGAATCCGCTACCGCTGGCATTTGATTGGGTTCGCGACGGTGTGTCGTCGCTCACTCCTGCGATTGGCGATCTAGCCGGGCTGATCGTGCTGGTGCTGCTGGCGTCCCTGTTGTTGCGCCTGCTCGGCACGCTGTTGGTGTTTTTACGGCACTATGGTTTTGTGCTGAGCGAAAGCGAGTCGAGAATCAGTGTGGAGGGCGGCTTGCTGACCCGCACGACGAGCCACACTACCTTGCCGAAGATCCAGCGCTGGCTGGTCCGCGAGCCTTGGCTGCTAAGGCAATTTGATCGACGCGCACTCCACGTCGAGACCGCCGCGAAGCAGGCCGAGGGAAGCGAAAAGGGTATCGACGCATTGCTGCCGATCGCACCGGCGGGCAGCATCGACGCGCTGTTGCGCAGGTTTCTGCCGGGCATCCGTTGGGAACAACCGACTTGGCACGGCATCCATCCACTGGCGTGGCGGCGCACCGTCAAACCCCCGTTACTGCTGTTGCTGGTCATCAGTTCAGCGGTTAGCGTGCATCTGGGACCGCAGGCAGTACTGTTATTGCTGCTTGCACCACTCTTGATGATTGCAAGCCAGCGCGACGCGGCGTTTTCCGCTTACAGCGTGGACGCGCAGCGGGTGCTGTGGCGCAGCGGTTGGCTGCAACGGCGTTGGCACATTGTCGAGCGCGAACGCATCCAATGCGTGCGCCTGCGGCAGTCCTGGTTTGACCGTCGTGCCGGCATGGCGCATGTCGATATCGACAGCGCTGGAGCGCGCAACGGCAGCAGCACTACGCTTGGTTATCTGGCCGTGGCGGATGCCCGTCATATATCCGCGCGGCTGCGTCGCTGGCTGGCGCAGCCAGCGTTACTCGCGCCAGAAGGTGGGCGTGAGCAGGACCAGGATCGAGAACACCTCGAGTCGACCGAGCAACATGCCGAGCGTGCCCAGCCAGACAGCGGCGTCACCGACCGTGCCGAAGGTGTAAGCGACCTCGCCCAAACCGGGACCCAAGTTGGTAAGCGTCGCGATCATGGCACCGAAAGCGGATTTCATATCGAGGCCAGCGGTGATGAACCCCAACCACAGCAGCACGGCGCAGACCATCCACAGGGTGATAAATCCGCTGACCGATAGCACCACGCTCTCGGACACCCGCTTGCCGCCCATCTTGACCAGAAACTGTCCCTTCGGGTGCACCAGTTGGCGCACCTCGCGCATGCCGTGACGCAGCACCATGATCACCCGCGCCACTTTCAGACCGCCGACGGTTGAGCCTGAACAACCGCCGATGACCGCGACCATCATCAGCAGCATCGGCGCAATGCCGGCCCATGCATCAAAGCCACTCACCGCGAAGCCGGTGGTAGTCATCGCCGACACCACCATCAAGGTGCCAAAGCGCAGTGATTGCGAGATCGATGAATAGTCCTGCCCCCACCACAGGATGACAGCGAGCAGCAGGCTGGCACCGCCGAGAATGCCCAGATACCCGCGCAACTCGGAATCGAGAAAATAGTGATTCACGCTGGCGCTACGCCACGCGACGAAATGCAGCGAAAAATTGATCCCGCCCAGGATCATGAAAATGATCGCAACCAGCTCGATCAACTGACTGTCCCAATGCCCCAGGGCCGCGTCATAGGTCGAGAAGCCACCCGTGGACACCGTGCTCAGGGCGTGGCAAATGGCATCAAACATCGACATCCCGGCCACCCAGAACGCGATCGCGCACATCGCCGTCAAGCCTGAATACACCAACCACAGCGCTTTTGCGGTCTCGCCGATGCGCGGCGTCAATTTGCTGTCGCGCGACGGCCCGGTCGTCTCGGCGCGAAACAGCTGAGTACCACCGATCTTGAGCATCGGCAGGATCGCTACGGCGAGAATCACGATGCCCATGCCGCCGAAAAACTGCAGCACTTGCCGATACAGCAGCATCGATTTCGGCAGCGTATCGAGCCCGGATATGACTGTAGCGCCGGTGGTCGTGAGCCCGGATGTCGCCTCAAACACTGCGTTGGCAAAACTGAGGTGCGGTGGGCCGGCCATAAACGGCAAAGACGACACTAGGCTCGCGGCGACCCAGGTCAAGGTGACGATCAGAAACCCATCGCGCAGCCGCATCTGATAACTGCTGTGTCGACACGGCCACCACATTGCCGAACCCACCAGTGCGGTAAAACAAAAGCTGCCAGCGAAAACGGTGACGGTGGGTTCATCCAAAGCCAGCGCTACTACCAGCGAGGGCAGCTTGGTCAGCGCCATCAGGCCAATGATGACGCCGAGCACCTTGATAATTGCGCGCCAGCGCATGCCAGTCGTCCTCAGATCCAGGTCGCGTCGGCGCGGAACAGGGCTTCCACTTGGCGCAGTTGGTTCTTGTCGACAAGGAACAGGATGATGTGATCGTTGGCCTCGATCACCACATCGTGATGCGCAATCAGCAGCTTGTCGCCGCGCACAATGCCGCCAATGGTTGCCGCCGGTGGCAGATCCAATTCTTCCAGGGAACGGCCAATCACCTTTGAAGTTCGGCGGTCGCCGATCGCCACCGCTTCGATGGCCTCGGCCATGCCGCGACGCAGGCTGTGTACTCGCACCATCGTGCCCTGCCTGATCCAGGTCAACAACGCGCCCAGCGTCACTTGCTGTGGGCTGACCGCGATGTCGATGCTGCCGCCTTCCACCAACTCGGCATAGGCCGGCCGATTGATCAGCGAAATCACCCGCTGGCAACCCATCCGCTTGGCCAGCATGGCCGAGAGAATGTTGGCCTCATCGTCGTTGGTGAGCGCGCAATAGACATCGGTCTGGTCGATATTCTCTTCGCGCAACAGGTCCTCATCGGCGCAATCACCTACCAGCACGATTGACTTCACCAGGTCTTCTGCAATCTGTTTGGCACGCTCGCGCGAGCGCTCCAGCACCTTGACGCTGAACTTGCTCTCCAGCGCCTTGGCCAGATTGCGGCCAATGTTGCCTCCCCCTGCAATAAACACGCGCCGCACAGGCCTATCCAAGCGGCGCAACTCACTCATCACCGGCCGGAAGTTCTTCCGATCCGCCAGAAAAAATACTTCGTCGCCCGCCTCGATGAGCGTGCTCGCCTTGGGAATGATCGGCTTGCCCCCACGGAAAATGGCTGCCACACGCGCATCGACGTCATCTGGCAGATGCGAACGCAGATCGCGAATCTCATGCCCGACCAAGGCGCCGCCAGCCACCGCACGCACAGCTACCAGCTGGGCGCGGCCATCAGCGAAATCGAGCACTTGCAAGGCACCGGGATACTCGATCAAGCGCTGTACGTGGGCGCAGACCAGTGCCTCCGGACTGATCGCCACATCCACCGCCACCCGCGATTTTGCGGTCAGCTCGGGATACTGCATGTACTCGGTCTCGCGCAATCGCGCGATCTTGGTCGGCGTCTTATAGACAACATCGGCCACTTCGCAAGCAATCAGATTGACCTCATCGCTCGAAGTCACCGCAATAATCAGATCAGCGTCCTCGGCACCCGCGTGGCCGAGCACGCTGGGCAAACACGCATGCCCCAGCACGGTGCGAATATCCAGCCGCTCGGCAAGATCGCGCAGACGCGCCTGGTCTTTGTCGACGACAGTGATGTCGTTGTTCTCGCTGACCAGGGCGGCGGCGACTGAGGAGCCGACTTGGCCGGCGCCCAGGATGATGATTTTCATTTTTCTTGGCCTTCTCGCTTCACTCGCCTGATGTGGGCTTTTCGCGTGGTTTCGGCCACCTCTGCGGTGGCCGAAACCCGGCCTCGAAGCCAATTGAAGGCAGGTAAAGCGTTAAAAGCTGGATTCCGGCCTACGCGGGAACGCCGAGCAAACGCCCCCGCCGCCGGGGCGGAC
>JBBQQV010000174.1:0-6686 GCA_038215505.1 Lysobacterales bacterium | reverse complement strand
CTCACCCCCACCCCTCAATCCCCCACAAACTCCCGGATCGCCGCAGCCGTCTCCGCCGGCACTTCCATCATCGGCATATGGTTGCAGTCATCCAGCAATACCGTCCGGGTATCAGCGATGCGGCCGGCATAACGACGGGCGGCGCTGACGTCGACGATGCGGTCCTCGCGGCACCACAGGAGCAGAGTGGGGGCACGAATGGAGATGGCTTCGATGCCCGGCTGCAAGGCCTCGTCGCGGCGGGCGATGCGTTCAAGCACTTCGCGCTCAAACGGCTCATCGGCGATTCGGCGCGCGATGAAGGCGCGGTCGGCGGGCCACGGCACCCACGGGGGCTGCCCAAACACCAGTCCGAGCTGGCGATCCAGACTGGATCGATCAAAAACCTCGAACGGATGCTCGCCGCGGGCCACGGCGCGGCTGAAATCGTTGTCGTCAAAGCGCACACCCGCAGCATCGACAAGCACCAACTTGGCGACAAGTTCTGGATAGCGTGCGGCCACCAAGGCCGCGACGCCGCCTCCCATTGAATGCCCAACCAAGGTCAGCGGCACCTCGCCTTCTGGTTGCTGGCGCAGCCAAGTGGCAAGTCGTTCGGCCTGCGCCGAGAAGCCGTAATCCTGGCCCGGCTTGCGCTCGCTTGCACCCCAACCTGGGAGATCGGGAGCGATAACCTGATGGTGCTTCGACAATTCGGCAAACACTGGCAGCCAGTTTTCCTTGCTGCCAGTAAAGCCGTGCACCAGCACCATGCGACTGCCCGCGCCCGCCCTCAGCGTCGACCATTGATGATCAGCGGCGGTTTCGCTGGACGTTTGCGCGCCTCCCAACCAGCGCAGGCGGGCGTATTCGCCGGCCAGAAACCACTCGGGACGGGCCACCGCAATCGACAAGAAGCCAAGCAGCGCCAAGGCAGCCGCAACGAAGATACGACGCCGCACGCGACGACTGCGGCGTGCGCGCTCGCGGCGGCTCATGACTCCTCTTCGGCGGGTTTGTTTTTGCCGGGCGTAACGGGGCCGAGCTTGGCGGTCGCTTCGCGGATCACTTCGGCCACCGATGCCGAGGTGATCGGGTGATATCCGCTACGCGCATTTGCAAACACTTTTTCGGCAAATTCCAGCCCCTCTTTCGAAGCAACCAAGGCTTCGTAAATCGGTATCACCAACTTGCGGCGGCCGATGCGCTTCAAGAAATCGGCCATCGCAGGCCGCGCTTCGAAATAGCCGCTGCGCTCGGCCAAGGGATACCAGCGCTGGGCGATTTCGCCGTTGTTGGTAGCGGTGAAGCGAAACTGGGCATCGAGTTCGACCAGGCGTTCACCCTCAAGGACGGGCGGCAAGCCTTCCAGAAAGCGTACCCATTCCTGGGTGATCCAGCCTGCGGAATCGACCTGGTTGGCGGCGATCTTGAACTCCAACCACTGCGTGCGTGCCGCATCCACCCTCGCAAAACGTGGCGATTCACTGAGCGGAGCAGACTCGGGAATGCCCTCGCCGTGCAACCACTCATCGAGCTCGACATCGCTGACGGCAGTGGGCTCAAGCGGTAGCAGTTCAGCGCGCATGAACGCGACGAAGTCAGTGCTGCTGGCCGTCTGGAAAGCATGCGCATCAAACCAGCGGCGGAGAAAGGCATCAAAACGCTCACGTCCGAAGCGACTTTCGAGAAACAGCAAAAACCACTGACCCTTGATGTAGGCCACATCGGTGAGCGCTTCATCCGGGTCCTGACCCTTCATCGGCGGCAACAGCAGCCGCTGCTGGGCAGGCGCGAGCTCGGCCAGTTCGACGCGCAAGCCGTTTTGGGAAATGAGATTTTCCATTGCTGCTTGCGGCTCGCCGAACACCGCTTCGACGATGCGGTTCTCGACGTAGCTGGTGAAGCCTTCATTGAGCCACATGTCTTTCCAGCTGGCGTTGGTGACCAGATTGCCGGACCACGAATGCGCCAGCTCATGTGAGATCAGCGAGGCCAGACTCTTGTCGCCGACGATCACGGTCGGGGTGATGAATGACAGTCGCGGGTTTTCCATGCCACCAAAGGGAAACGAGGGCGGCAGGATCAACAAGTCGTAACGCTCCCAGCGATACGGTCCGTACAGCGATTCGGCAACCTCGATCATTTTCTCGGTGTCGGCGAACTCGGCCACGGCGGCTTCAACGGTGGCGGGCTCGGCCCAGACGCCGGCACGCTCGGAAATCGGCGCAAACACCAGGTCGCCGGCGGCGATGGCCATGAGATAGGAGGAAATCGGCTGCCGCATACGAAACACATACTTGCCGTCGCGCGGCTCATTCGGCATGTTGTCGGCGCTCATCAGCACCGCAAGTTGGGGGTCGGTTTGAATGCTGGCGCTGTAGGTAAAGCGCACGCCCGGCGTGTCCTGCAGCGGCAACCATGAGCGCGCGTGGATTGCCTGCGACTGGCTAAACAAAAATGGATGCTTTTTGCCGGCGGTGAGTGCAGGTTGCAACCACTGCAAGCCCGATGCCTGCGGTGACGTCTGATAGCGAATGCGCACCGTGGTGTAGGCACGGCGCATCGAGATGCTCAGCTTTTGACCAAAGATGGGATCGCGCTTGGCGAGCGTGAAATCAAGTTTCCGCCATCCTCCATCGGCGCGCTTGCCCAACACCTTCTCAATCGTCAGATCACGCGTATCCAGCAGCAGTCGGCGATAGCGGCGATCTTTCCATTCCAAGGCCAGATCAACGCTACCGCGCAGGACTTTCTTCTCGAAATCCAGGGTGAGGTCGAGCCCGATGTCGCGAATGACTACTTTGTCGGGTTCAGCATAGGAATGTTCGTCGCTGCGGCGCGAGTCATCAGCGGCAGCCGTCGCCGCGACCAAGAGTACGCATAGAAAAGCAATCAACCGCATCGTGTTTTGGCCCCAATGGTGACTGTTGAATGAGTTTACGGGCTTGCGACCGCCGACATCGGGCGAGTGAATTGGCATCGAGCCAGCACTCGCCTTTTCTTGTTAGACCGCCACGGGTGCCGCACCACTGCGCAACTGATCGAGCACTTGCGTCATTGCGCGATCAAAGGCGCTGTCGGTTTGTCGCAGTGACAGCTTGTTATCGGCCATCAAAGCAGCGAGTTCTTCCACCGACAAAGTGCACATGCGCAAACCTCGCCGATTCACAAACAGCATGCGCGAGGAGATCGGACTGATCCAACTCAGCTTGGCCTGCTGAATCGAGCCATCAACCTGCACAAACTGAACCCAAGTTCCGATCGTGAGTTGCTTCACTTGTTCAATCAATTCGGGCAGCGCGTGACTGGTATCGGCGTCGAGCTTGATGTCGCCATCGATGACCGCCGAAGTCTTGGTGGTCGAGGTTTGCTCCGGTGCGGCGGATACCAGCTCGAACTGGGGTGCCGGCTCGATTGCCTGGATGACCGGTGCCACATCCAGCGGAGACGCTGCGGGTGCGATGGGCCGACTGCTGTCCGCAGCCGCAGGCGCTTTGACCACAACGCTGCTGGATCTCGCGCCCGCATCCGCAGGCCGGGCTGGGACAGGCGAGAGTTGCACAGGCGCGGGTTGCGGCTGAGCCTGTTTGCTGGGCGCGCTGAGCGGCTCTGGCGGCGCGACGGGCAATCCCTCATGACCTGCAGCCCTCAGCGGGTGCTCTACGAGGCGATGCAGCTCCGCAGTGATGGGAGCGGGTATTGGAATGGTGGCCGCCAGAGGTGGTGCGGGCTTGGGCATCGATGCGCGCAACGCCGCCATGACGTCTACCAACGCGGCGCGCGCAACATCCTCGCCTTGGCCCGCGCTCATCATCGCTGGTAGCAGTTGCTCAGCTAGATCGAGCGGTGGGGAAGCGCCCGACTCGCACCCCAGCATTGCCATCCACAACTTGACACCGGGTGCCCTCGCATCGCGAAAGGCATCGGATTCGACGCCATCTCGCAAGGCAATCATCGTCAAATGATGCGTCCAATCACGGCGGAAGAACTCGCCGATGGGCTTGGGAACCTGCCGTCTGCCAACCAAGCTATCGAGCTCGAGCGTCACCTCAAGTCGCGCCTCCTCCAAGCGCTCGCGACCGCGCTGTGCTTCGGCGGCGCGCTGCTCAGCCAGCCCAATACGGCGCCGATGCCGACTCAGAAAATCACTGAACTCAGCCTCTGCGGCGGTGAATACCGCGACATCCTCTTCGAACGAATCAATCAAGCGCTCGCTGACCGAGAACACCTTGGTGAGTAGTTCGCGCTCCGCCGGTGCATCACCGGCGTTGCCATCACTGGATTCAGCAAGCAAATTCAACAAGCGACGCGCCGGATGCAACTTGTGCGCGAACATGCGCCGATCAAGCAAAGCGACCTTGGCGTAAGGCACGTACAAGCGCACCAACCGTTCACGCACTTCGCGACTGAAGTGGCCCTGGTCGAGCATGGTGTCGAACAGCATGCCGACCATGGTCAGCCCCTGCTCGTCGTGAGCTTCCAATTTTGCACCTGCTGGCGCGCGGCCCAAAGCAATCGCCGTGTTGACGATTTCACCGCGCAAGAGACTCACGAACTCAACTTGGCGGTCATCCACCGCCGCCATCAGCGCGGCCGTCGGCTGCCGTTGCAGGCGGCTTAGAACCAGTACGGCGGAGGCCGAATCGATGTGTGGCGTAGCGGGCTGACCATGACCGTTATCGGGCTTGGCGAGCGCGGAAGGGTTATTGCGTACGTTGCCGAGATAGGCGGCAAACATCTCGCGCATTGCTTCATAAACGGGATCCGGGCCGGAGCTTTCGCCTCCACCGCCTCCACCGAACCCGCCACTCGCTGCCATGTCCATCGCGTGACCGGCGAAAAAACCAGCGTTCTCCATCTCCTGGTTGGACAGGCGTTGGGGCACCTGGTTTTCGCCGCCATCCCATGCCGCTTGGGCTGGTTGCGGCGCGCGACCCGCAGCCGAACTCGCTGGCATTACCATGCGCCGCGGTCGCGCCGCAGGCTGGGTAATGACAATGCCGCGCGCAGCCATCAGTCGACACACCTCATCAATGACCGCGCCTAAGTCGCTGATCAGGACCCGCTCCAAATGCTTGAAGGCCACTAAACGCCACTCGATCTTCTCCAGCACCGGGGCCAGCGCATCGCGCCAGCCACGTGCGATTCGCAGCGGGGACAGGGGCGTGTCGACAATCGCCAGATCTGCGCGTTCGGTCACTTGCGACAGGCCGCGCAGCAAACGGGCATAAGCATCCGCGTAGCGGCGCTCTACCGCCGCCGCCAAGCGGTCGCAAGTGAGCTGCTCCTCCAATACGTCGGAATCCAGCAAGCTGAATTCGAGATCCAGTGGCGCCGCCGAGTACTCATCTTCTGCTTCTTGCCGAGACTTCGCGAGCGCTGCAAAACTCTCGCCGACGCGCTCGCTGACTGCCCCCTCAATAACCGAGCGTTGTCGACGCAGCTCGCGCAAGGCATCAAACAACACCTGCTGGGAATTGCCGCTGGCTCCCTGCTGCCAGACGTCAAACAAAGCATCGTCGGTCTTCTCCATCACTTGCCCAAGCAAAGGCAGCAAGCGACGTGTCGTCGCTGTGCGTAGCTCGGCTAACAGGTGGGTGTCGATCATTTCAACGAGAAGGCAACGCCAGTGAGCGCCGATGATCGCAGATCAATGGCCCCGCGAGGAACTGACAGCATCTGGATTGTCGCTGTCCGTCACATGCCGCGACTGTGAGCGCAGTCTTCGTCACAAGACATGAACATTTGCGGCGCGTTTTGTCGCCCTTCGCTCACCGCGACTGTCATCAAACTCGATAGCCAGAGTGAATGGCAACGATGCCCGCTGAGAGGTTGCGGTAATCGCAGCGTGCGAATCCCGCATCCACCATCATCGCCTTCAACGCGTCCTGCGCGGGATGTTTGCGGATCGACTCGGCAAGATAGCGGTAACTGTCGGCGTCGCCAGCGATCAGCCGGCCCAATCGTGGCAGTACCTGCATGCCGTGGAAGTCGTAAAGCGGTCGAAACCATTCCGGCTTCACCTGCGAGAACTCCAGCACCAGCGCGCGTCCACCGATCTTCAGCACACGTCGCAGCTCGCTGAGCGCCGCCACTTTGTCAGTGACGTTGCGCAATCCAAACGCGATGGTTGCGATGTCGAAACTGGCGTCGGCGAACGGCAGAGTTTCGGCGTTGACGCGTGCCCAATGCAAGCCCTGAACTAAGCCCCGATCTGTCAGACGATCCCGCCCCACGCTCAGCATTTCGGCATTGATGTCGGCAATCACAATCTCGCCGGCCGTGCCCACTCGCGGATGCAGCATTGCGGCGATATCGCCGGTGCCTCCGGCCAGATCAAGCACTCGGTCGCCGCGCTTGACGCCACTGGTGGCGACGAAATAGCGCTTCCATAGCCGATGCAAACCCAAACTCATCAGGTCGTTCATCAGGTCGTACTTCTGCGCTACCGAGCTGAAAACCTGGCCGACCAGCTTTTGCTTGTCGGCGCGGGCGACTTGCCGAAAACCGAAGTCGGCGGTGGCTGTTTCGTCAGACTTGTTCATGGCCCAATTATCGCACCGTCATCGCACCGTCGGATCAGGTCGACGATCTGCGAATCGCGAGGCATGCGCGCACAGCAGTTCTTGTGCCATTGCCGCCGCCGCCAAGGCCGTGATGCCGGCGTGGTCATAGACGGGCGCCACTTCGACTACATCAATCCC
>JBBQQV010000173.1:0-6688 GCA_038215505.1 Lysobacterales bacterium | reverse complement strand
ACGACTATGACCGCCTGTCCGAAGCGGGATGGCAACAAAGCCGACGCCTGGGCGAATGGCTGGTCAGCCATGAGCATCGCTTTGCACACGTCATTTGCGGCGGAATGCGGCGACATCGCGAGACTCTTGAAGCAATTACGGAAGCCTTCGCGAAGCGCGAGTTGGATCTGCCGACGCCGGTATTCGATACCGACTTGAACGAGTTTGATCATCGCGCGGTAATCAGCGCCTATCTGGCCGAAAACCCTAGCGCCAGTCCCGCCGCACCCGCGGGGAATCAACGTCCTGCCCAGGCGATGGTCATGCGGATGCTGCAGGGCGCGTTGAGTCGATGGGCATCGGGGGCTTACGAAGCTCAACTGACTGAGGGTTGGAGCGCATTCGGTGCTCGCGTCGAGCGCGGCGGATCGCGCCTGCTGGAGCGTTGTGCCGAGGGCAACGTCTTGCTGATCTCATCCGGCGGGACCATTTCACGGCTCGCTCAACGCGCCCTCGATGCACCTGATTTGCGAGCGGTCGAACTCAACTTGAGTCTGCGCAACAGCGCGCTTTGCGAGTTTCATGCCTTCGACAATGTGCTGCGAATGGGCAGTTGGAACGCGCTGCCGCATTTGTCAGAACGACGTGACATGTGGACATATTTTTGAGCGCTGCTGCGCGTATCGGTTACAGCGCCAAATCAACACGGCGGCTGCTCCGCCGCTGGGACGGCTAGCTATAGGAGATATCGATGGCTGCGGCACTTGAACTTGATGTCGAGGCATTGGGCGCCTATCTCGAAAGCCACCTGAGCGGCTTCCGCGGCCCGTTGACGGCAAGCAAATTCTCTGGCGGACAAAGCAACCCGACCTATCGCATCGACGCTGCCAGTGGTCGCTATGTGCTGCGTCGCAAACCACCCGGCGCGCTGCTGGCTTCTGCGCATGCGGTGGATCGTGAGTACCGCGTGCTCAGCGCCTTCCACGGTTCTGCCTTGCCGCTGGCACGGCCGCTGCATTTGTGTCGCGACGAGTCGATCATCGGCTCGATGTTTTATGTGATGGAGTTTGTCGAAGGTCGGATCTTCTGGGACCCGGCGCTGCCCGATATCAGTGTTGAGCATCGCGGCACCTACTTCGACGCGATTATCACGACCTTGGCGACCTTGCATGGTGCCGATGTGGTGGCCGTGGGTCTCGGCGACTACGGCAAACCGGGCAATTATTTCACTCGCCAGATCAGCCGTTGGAGTGAGCAGTACCGGGCCAGCGAAACCAGCCCGATCCCCGCGATGAATGAGCTGATCACGCGTTTGCCAGCGCTGTGTCCGGCGGACGACGGCCGCATCGCACTCGTGCACGGCGACTTCCGTATCGACAACCTGATTTTTCACCCCTCTGAGCCACGCGTGCTCTCGGTGGTGGATTGGGAGCTGTCAACACTAGGGCATCCGCTCGCTGACCTGGGTTACTTCTGCATGGCCTTGCGTCTGCCACGCAACCCGACCTTGCCGGGTCTGGGTGACATGGATAGAGGAGCCGCTGGCATTCCCACCGAATCGCAACTCCTGCAGCGTTATGCCGAGCTGTCCGGGGAGCAAAGTGTCCCCAACTGGGCATTCGTGCTTGCCTTCAGTTTTTTCCGCTTGGCAGCGATTGCACAAGGCGTCGCCAAACGCGCCGAACAAGGCAATGCCTCCAGCGAACGCGCCGTTTTGGCTGGGCAAATGACGGGAATGTTGGCGGAAATGGGGTTGCGGGAGCTTTCCGGCAGTGAGCGCAACGTCCCTCATTAATCCCGCTGACGACTCGCCCACGCTTGAATAATCGCAACAATCGCCGCTACGCCATCGGTCAAAGCCGCCGGGCCGGGTTGCAGGATCAGCGGTGACTTGATTTCGTGCAGCTCCCCGTCGCGCACGGCGGGAACGGATTGCCAGCCCACTCTGGCGGCCACGTTTTTCGCCTGAAACTTCTTGCCGCACCATGAGCCAATCACGATGTCGGGCGCGCGCGCGATGATCTCGTCATCGTTGGCGAGGATGCGATCACGGGCCAGCGAGCACGCGGCACGCTCGGGGAAAATATCGTCGCCGCCGGCGATACGGATTAACTCGGCTACCCACTGAATCGCCGGAATGCGCGGCTCGTCCCATTCCTCAAAATACACGTTTGGGCGCCGAGTCAAGTTCGCTGCTTCGGTGCTGATGCGGTCAATCCCATCCTGCATTCGCGACGCCAGCGCCTCACCTTCGATGCTGCGCCCGACCATCCCGGCCAACCGTCGAATGTAGTCGAGGATGCCCTCGACGCTGCGATGATTGGTAATCCAGACCTCCACGCCCGCCTTGATGAGCGCCTGCGCAATATCGGCTTGGATGTCAGAAAAGCCGATGACCAGATCGGGTTTGAGCGCGAGAATACGATCAATCCTGGCACTCAAGAACGCACTGACCTTGGGCTTTTCCCGGCGTGCTTCGGGCGGACGCACCGTGAACCCCGAGATACCGACGATGCGTGCCTGCTCGCCGAGCAGGTACAGCGTCTCGGTAGGTTCCTCGGTGAGGCAGATGATTCGTTGGGGACCCATTTTTGGCGCGGGGCTAGGAAAAGTTCAAGGAAACAACATCCGCTTCCCCCATTCCCCATCCTCTCCGCGCTCATACAGATAGCGTTCGTGCAGGCGGAACTCAGCGCCGAACCAGAGTTCGATGCGATCCGGGACAACGCGAAAGCCCGACCAATGCGGCGGTCGCGGTACGGGCAGGTTGGCGTAGCGCTTCTCTATTTCGTCGATGCGAGCGTCAAACGTCGCACGTGAGTCGAGCGTCGCGGATTGATCAGAGGCCCAGGCACCGATCTGGCTCATGCGTGGACGCGAGCTGAAATAGGCGTCGGCTTCAGCATCGCTCACGGTCTCAACAGCACCCTCAAAGCGCGCCTGCACGCCATGATCGATGTGCCGCCAATGGAACAACAAGGCCGCTTGCCGATGGGCCAGCAGCTCGCGGCCCTTCTGGCTATGGAAGTTGGTGTAGAAAACCAAGCCGCGCTCATCATGGCCCTTGAGCAAGACGGTGCGCGCTGAGATGCGGCCATCGGGCGTGCTGCTCGCCACCGTCATGGCGGTCGGTTCGGGATCGCCGCTGGCGCGGGCACGATCCAGCAGATCGCGAAAGGCGATCATGGCCTCGGCGTAATAATCGGTCAAAGGAATCTCCAAGCGATGGCTCAATCAGACGGTGGAAACCGCCTGCGCCAAATGTCCAAATGCGGCCTCGACGCCCTCACCTGTCCCCGCCGACACCACAAAAGCGGGGACATTGGGCGCCAACTTTGCGGCGACTTCTGCGGATGCAACGGCACCGTCGAATTGGTTGAGTATCAGCACTTGCGGACGCTCGCCGATCAGCTTGGCGGCCATCTGCCCAACCTGCAAAGCCGCCTCGATACTTTCGTGGTTGCCAGCATCGGCGATCAGCGCAAAACCATCGGCGTGAGCGAGAAAAGCCTGGCTTAACGAGTCCAGCGAAGAGCGTCCGCGCAAATCCCAAAGCGCGCACGGAATGTTGGATTCCGGAGCCGTCCAGTAATGCACCCACAGACCATCCGGCCGTGCCGCCGGCGACGCGCCCAAGCGCGCCGCGATAGCGGACTTGCCAACGCCTGAGTCACCCAACAGACAAAGTTTGCGGACGTGGTCGGTCATCAATGACATTAGGCGGTGGTGGTGGTGGTGGTGAAATAACGCAGCAATCCCTCAGAGCCCTGACTATAGCAAAGCTGCCATCCGAGGCTGTTGAGAAAGTAAGGCCGTGTAACCGACGGCAAAGCTCGGATAGCGCAACGCGAAGCCCGTCGAGCGCAGCTGCTGATTGCTGACCCGGCGCCCGCGCTCGGCAGATTCTGTGCCTGCCGTGATTGGCTGGTGGGTGACCGGCTCAGGTAGATCCAGCAGCATTCGCAAATACGCGAGCACGACGTCATCTCGCGCCGGCTGATCATCGCTCACGCACAGCAGTTTGGGCGGTCGTTGCAGCCGCAACACATGGGCGAGGGCGCGTGCGGCGTCGTCGATATGGATGCGGTTGCCCCAGCGCGGCGAGCCCACATCGCCAGCGCGCGCGAGCGCCAGCATGCGCTCGCGCCCAGGACCATAAAGACCGCTCAGACGGACCGCAGTGGCCTGCGGCGCCAGTTCAAACAGTTGCTGTTCGGCGCGCATCAAGATCTGCCCATTGAAGGTCGTCGGCTGGGTGATTGTGGTTTCATCCACCCAGCCACCCATGTCTTCTGCATAGACCGCGGTACTGGAGGCAAACAGCATGCGCGCCACCGGCGCTGACAAGCCTTCGAGCAAGCGCTTGAAGCCTTCGACATAGGCGAGCTGGTAGGCCTGTGGAGTGCGCGCATCAGCGCTGGCCAGATAAGCGACGGCATCGAAGTGACCGCAAAACAATCCCGCAGGCAGCGGCTGCGTAAGGTCTGCCGCCACGCGTTCGAAACAGCTGGGCAAGGCCTCGATCCGCCGCCGCAGGGCGACCACGCTGCCACCCGACTCACACCACAGCAGACCCAGCCGGGTACCGAGATCGCCGCAACCGGCGATCAACAGTCGCATCAGGCTGCTGCGGGCAGCACGCCTGCGCGAACTGGACGCGGCAGGTAGCGCAACCAGATCAGCCACACCGCCAGCGCATCCAGCACGATCAACGCCTGCCACAGATACAAATGAAACCAGTCGAAGGCGACTTGGCTGTACTGACCCATGTAGAACAGCGAAATGATGCGCACCAGATTCAGTGATTGAATGGCAAAAAAGCCGATCACCAGCCCCACCAACTTGTGCTTCCACGGCGCCGGAAACGCCAACACTGCCGCCACCAGGATGATCACCGCTTCAATGCCATCGCAGCCAGGAGCAATTCCAACCGCAAAACCATTGCTCATGCTGCGTATGACGATACCTTCGGTGACCACATTGTCGTCAAACAGCATGATCAGCCAACCACTGACAGTGGCAAGTACGCCGGTGAATGGCAGGGTGAAATGTTCGGCGGCAAAGTTGGTAATACGAAAACCAAACATCGCGACCAACAGGGTGACAAACAGCAAGAAGAAACGAAGCATTGGCGATAGGATGGATTGGGATGGGATGGGACAAATGCTAGCATCCAGCGATGAATCCAGCTCCCAATCTGACCTTTGTCGGCCCGATGGGCGCGGGCAAAACTTCAATAGGCCGCCGCGTTGCTGATCGCCTCGGCTTACGCTTTGTCGACGCCGATCAATGGATCGAACGCCAACTCGGGGTCTCGATTGCCACCATTTTCGAGCTGGAAGGAGAGTCTGGGTTTCGTCGACGCGAGCGTGACGCGCTGACCGCACTGTGCGCGGGCGAAGGTCAACTCATTGCCACCGGCGGTGGTGCCGTGCTTGATCCGGGAAATCGCGAGTGCTTGGCCCGCAGCGCGTATGTGGTGTGGCTGCGGGTGTCGGTCGAACAGCAGCTGGAGCGCTTGGCGCGTGATCGCAGCCGGCCGCTGTTGGCTGCTGGCGACCGCCGGCAACGCTTGCAAGCGATGGCTCTGGTTCGAAACCCCTTGTATGCCTCGCTCGCCGACTATGTGTTCGAGTCTGACAGCCGCAAAGTCAGTGCGGCGGCGGATCGTTTGGCGAGCGCACTGCGGCAGCGCTGGCAACGGCTGGAGGCGGCTGCATGAGTGCAGTGCGTGAGGTCGAAGTTGCGTTGGGCGCGCGTCGCTACCCGATCCACATTGGTACCGGTTTGCTCGACGATGCAGGTCGTCTGCGCCGGTTCATCGGCGGCAAACACGTGTTGGTGATCACCGACAGCAATGTCGCGCCGCACTACTTGAGCAAGCTAAGCGCCGCCTTTGATGGCCTTGTGCAGCGGGTGCTGATCCTGCCGCCCGGTGAGCAGGAGAAAACACTTGCTCGCTTCGCCGAAGTGATGTCTGCGCTCTGCGAAATGGGAGCCAGCCGCGACGCCACCTTGATCGCCCTCGGCGGTGGTGTAGTTGGCGACCTGACTGGCTTCGCCGCCGCCTGCTGGATGCGCGGCGTGCGCTTCCTGCAACTGCCCACGACCTTGCTGGCGATGGTCGATTCGTCTGTCGGCGGCAAGACGGCGGTGGATCTGCCGGCGGGCAAAAATCTGGTCGGCGCATTCCATCAGCCGAGTGCAGTCATCGCCGACATCGACACCCTCGTCACCCTGCCGATTCGCGAACTGCACGCCGGATTCGCTGAAGTCATCAAGTACGGCGCGCTGGGCGACCTTCATTTTTTTGCCTGGTTGGAAGCCAACGCCGACGCATTGTTGGCCAAGGACGCCGAGATCATCGGCCAAGCGATTGAGCGCTGCTGCCGACACAAGGCAGGCATAGTCGCTCGCGATGAAACCGAGCAGGGCGAACGTGCCTTGCTCAATTTCGGCCACACCTTTGGGCATGCCATCGAAGTCGAGGCCGGCTTTGGCAGCGTGCTGCACGGGGAAGCGGTGGCGATCGGCATGGCCTGCGCCGCACGTTTGTCGGCCACGCTCGGACGAGCGCCGCTGGCGGACGCTGAGCGATTGATCGAACTGTTGACGCGCTTCGGACTGCCGACCAAAGTACCTGCGGGACTCGATGCAACACGCCTGCTGGCCGCCATGCGCCTGGACAAGAAGGCCATTTCCGGGCAAG
>JBBQQV010000172.1:0-6694 GCA_038215505.1 Lysobacterales bacterium | reverse complement strand
TCGGGTAGTGCCGGTGCCTTAGCCGCGTGTCGCAGCGGAGAGCGAACCCTCTCCCCAACCCCTCTCCCGAGCGGAGATGGGCTTTTTAACCGAGGGTCTTCCACGCCGACATGAATCCGCAGAAGCCCTGCGTATCGACGGCGAGACCTTGCATTTCCAATGCTTCAGCATGCCCTCGCCGTTTTTCGGCGAGGGTGTGTCGCTTACGTCTAGCGTGCCTCAGCTAGACGGCGGCACCCAGTTGTCTTTCTCAGTCGGCCGCATCAGCCAACGGCACAGGGCCGGCAGGAAGACGATGGCGGCGATCATGTTCACCACGAACATGAAGGTCAGCATCAGGCCCATGTCGGCTTGGAACTTGAGGTCGGACCAGATCCAGGTGGCGACGCCTGCAGCCAAAGTAAGCGCGGTGTAGAAAATCGCGATGCCGGTGGTCTTGAGGGCGATGAAGTAGCTCTCCGACAGCGTCTTGCCCTGGTTCATGGCCTCACGCATGCGCGCGAAGATGTAAATGCCGTAGTCGACACCGATGCCGACGCCAAGTGCGATCACGGTCAAGGTGTTGACCTTCATTCCGATGCCGAGTGCCACCATCAGGCTGTGCCCAAGCTCGGTGACCAAGACCAGCGGCAGCACGATGCACAGCGCGGCCATCGGGCTGCGGAAACTGATCAGACACATTAGAAAGACGGCACCGTAAAGCAAATACAGCATCTGATGCTCGACGGAGCGCACGGTGTCGTTGATCGCCGCCATCACGCCGACGTTGCCGGTGGCAAGCCGCAGGTTGATGTCGTCAGACGCGAACTCTTCGCCTTTCTCCATCGCCGCCGCCGCATCCGCCGCCAGCTTGTCTTTCAGATTGATGCCGACGTGCCAAGCGTTGTTGGCTTCGCGGAAGGTCTTCACCGCCGCGACCACGCGATCAATCGTATCGGCGCGGTGATCGGACAGAAACACGGTGATCGGCATCGCCGAACAATCGGAGTTGAGCAGGCCGGAGTCGGTTTCAAACGCCTGCGTCGCCAGGCGCAGCGAGTCGCCGTCGCGCGGCAAAACACGCCACTTGATTGAGCCGTCATTCCAGCCGGAGTTCACGATCTTGGCGACCTTGGGCAAGGTGATGACTTGTTGCACGCCTTCAATGTTGCTCAAGTGCCAAGCGAAGCGGTCGATGGTTTCCATCACCGGATAACTCTGCGTACACGCGTCCGGGCGGGCTTCGACAATGATGTTGATGATGTCGACGCCGAGCGCGAACTTGGAGGTGATCGCCACCGCGTCCTGGTTGTAGCGCGCCTCTGGCCGCAGTTCAGCGACGCCCGCTTGGGCATCACCGACCATCACCTGGTCGCCGCGTTGTTCGGCGAAGAACCAGATGACCACACCCACCAGCAAGATGAAGGCCGCCGCCGCTGGCTTGCTGAATTTCGACATCATTGCCCAGACCTTGTCGAAGCGGGTCAACTGACGCAGACGGAATTCGCGCTTGCGCTCCATGTTGCTGAGCTTGGTGTAGGACAGCATCACCGGCAGCAGGATCAGATCGGTAAACACGGTGATGGCGACACCAATGGTGGCGGTGATGGCCAATTCGTAAATGATCCGGATGGGAATGATCAGGATCGTTGCAAAGCCAATGCAGCCAGCGATCAGCGCGACTGAGCCGGGAATCAGCAACATGCGGAACGCCGCGCGGGCGGCGGTCAGTGAATCGCTGCCCTTGCGCAAGCGCAATTCATCCGCATTGCCGTCTTCCAATCCACCAAAAAATATCTCGCCGCGGAAGCGATTGATCATCTGCTCACCATGGCTGACGGCGATGGCGAAGATCAAGAATGGCGTCAGGATGTTCATAGGATCGATGCCGAATCCCATCAGTCGCAAGGCACCCAACATCCAGACCACCGAGATGAAGGCGGCAAACACGGTCAAGCTGGCGAGCTTGCCGGAGGTCGAATACAGGAACAGCAGCAACCAAGTGAAGGCGATCGTCAGCAAGAAAAACTTGATGACCGAGCGCGCACCGTCGCTGATGTCGCCGACCATCTTGGCAAAACCAATGACGTGCAGGGTGTGGCCATTCGCCTCGTACTTGGCGCGCAGCGCTTCGAGTTGGCGCGCTACTTCTTGATAGTCGAGCTTGGTGCCGGCGACTTCGGGCACCAGGTCTGCCCAGACCATCGCGCCTGACCAGTCCTTTGCCACCAAGCGACCCACGATGTTGGCTTTGACGATGTTGCTGCGAACCGTCGCGAAATCCGCTTCGGTAGCGCTATCGACGATGAACTCGGGCGGGATGACGTTGCCACCAGCGAAGCCGTCTTCGACGACCTCGACAAAACGCACGTTGGGAGTGAACAGCGAGCGCACGCGCGCGCCATCGACGCCCTGGATACCTTTGACGTCTTCGGTCAGCCCCTCCAGCGCACGGAAATAATCGGCATCAAACATGTCGCCGTCTTCGGCCAGAAGCGCGATCAAGACGCGATTCGCTCCACCGAAATCCGCCTCGTAATCGATGAAGGTCTGCATGTATTCGTGCTGCAGCGGAATCTGCTTCTTGAAGCCAGCGTCAATCCGCAACTGGCTACCGAAATAGATCATCACCACAGTGATGATGGCGAAGATCGCCAGCACCAGCGGGCGAGCTCCGAAGATCATGTTCTCCAGAGCGCGGGTAATCGGTCCCGCCTCGTTGCCTGATCCGTGCGCCATGGTTATTCCCCTGCCTTCTGTTGCGATTGGAAGCGACCGAGTCCCTTCTCACCGCCGACGACGAACGTTGCAGAACCGAGTGGCAGAACCGCCGCGAGTACCGGAGTCTCCTGCTCACTGGTTGAAAACGTATTCGCTGTGAATGCAGCGCCAGGCTCGGCGCGCAATACCACCGCGCCGCTGCCACCCACCAACACTGCTCCACCGCTTGCCAAGACTGCACCGCCCATCAAGGTCTGGTCGGTGCCGCTATCCAGCTCTTTCCAAGTCGAGCCGAGATCAGTGCTCTCGAACACGTTGCCACGCATACCAAATGCCAGCACGCGCTGGTTGTCATAACCGAGCACGCCAAACATCGAGCCCTCGTAGGGAATCTTGACCCTCTCCCAGGTAACCCCGGCGTCGCGTGAGCGAAATGCTGCTCCGCGCTCGCCAACGACGATCAACGAACCATCACTCGTGCGCGCGATGCCGTTCATATGCGGATCGGTCTCTTCATCCAATTGCAGGTCTTCGTCGGAGAAGCTCCAATCGACCTCTTCGGCGTCAGCGGCGGGCTCTCCACCATCCTCCGCGGGCTCTGCGGCAGCAGTATTCCCACTTACACTCACAGGCTCCCAGCTTTGCCCGCCATTGCTGGTGCGCAGCATCAAGCTGTAAGCACCGACTGCCAAGCCGTTGTCCGCATCGAGCATGACGATGTCCAGCAATGGAACACCCTGTCGCGGATCGAACTCGGCGTCGTCGGCGAGCGGCTTCCATGGATCACTGCGCTGCAGGGCCCACGTCAAACCGCCGTCGGCGCTAAACAGAATCACTCCATCGTGACCGACCGCCCACACCTTGGCGCCGACAGCGGCGACACCCGTCAGGGTGGTGCGGGTGGGAACATGAGCGACTTGTCGCCAATCGTTGCGCGACTCCGACACCAGGATATGGCCGCGCTCGCCGACCATCACCGCGCGCTGATCGCTTTCGGTCACATCCAACATCAGCGAGTTGGCGGCAACCTCGGGCAACACCTCTGCCTCATCCTCCGCGGCGAGCGCCAAAGGCATTGCCAAAATTGCTGTTAACGCCAGCAGCGAGAGTCCTCTAGTTCCGTTGGCTCGCAGTCTCATGGTGTCCCCCCTCCCCCATTTGCCGCCGCGTGAGCGCACTGGCGACAGCGAAAAAAAAGGCCAGCCGCGCGAAGAGCGCGGCTGGCCGCTGTTTCAGTTACTCATGTCGTTCAGCGTACGCCGCGTGTGCGCAGCGCCTGCGGCGAGAACTTGTCTGGCGTCGTCTGGAATGAGAAATCGTACATCTTCTCTTCGTTGTCCAAACCTGTGGCGATGTAACGTCCAGACTGAAGGTCGTGATGATTTTCCATGGTGCTCCAGAACACCGGCACTTCGTAGTAGTTGATTGACGGTGCTTCGGAGTAACGCCACATGCGGCCCTGGCCGTCGTAGTGGTCGATCACCAGAATCTGCCAGCTGTCTTCATCAAGATAGAAAGTACGGCGCGAGTTGATGTGACGCTTGCCCTTCTTTAGCGTGGCGTCGACCACCCACACGCGATGCAGTTCGTAACGCAACAAGTCTGGATTGACGTGCCCCGGCTTGAGGATGTCCGCGTACTTGATCTTGTCGGAATGCACCTTGTACGAGTTGTACGGCATGTACATCTCTTTCTTGCCGACCAGCTTCCAGTCGAAACGGTCCAGCGCACCGTTGAACATATCGGTCATGTCATTGGTACGCAGGGCGTCCGAGGCGGTGCCCGGATTGTCATACGCAACATTCGGCGCACGCCGAACGCGGCGTTGCCCAGGGTTGTAGATCCATGCCTGACGCGGCTGTATGCTCTGGTTAAGCGTCTCGTGTACCAACAGCACCTGGCCGGCCAGACGCGCCGGGCTCTCAACGACCTGATAGAAATAGATCAGGATGTTGTTGATGTCGGCGATGGTGTTACCTGGCTTGTAGTACAGGCCCAGCACCTCTTCGCGGATACGCACCATGTTGTACTGGCCGGAAGCGGTTGGTGCCGCCTGATTGGCCCAACGCGCAACTGAAATACCCTTGTACTTCAGTTTGTGGTTCCAGATGGCTTCGAAACCATTGGACGGAATAGGAAATGGGATTCCCTCGGCCGAGTCAGTCACGCCATCACCACCGGGAACCAGCTTCGCCGTTTTCGCACTGCTGATCGTGTAATCGTACGTGCGTTGCGGAAACGATGCAGAACGCCGAGTCGGATAGATGTTCATTGCGAACGTCGCGTACTTGGCGAACATGGCTTGCTGACCCACTGTCAGCTGGTCCGCATATTGCTTGTAATTGGCCGGAGTAATCTTCAGCGCCACTGCGTCCCCGGCAAACGGATCAGCGTGGTGGGCACCCACCTTGAAGCCTGCGGGAGGCGAAGTGATACCACCAGTCCAAGCCGGGATGGTGCCGCTCGCATTGGCGGCTTTCTCGGCACCGACTGGAGTCAAATCTTTGCCCAGCCTAGCAAGCTGATCTGCTGGCGGAGCGGCATGACTGGCTGTCGCGACCATCGCACCGGGGTGGGCCGCGGCGATGGCGCTTAACTTGAATGTGCGCATTGCGGTTATCTCCCTGCCTGCAAATCAGAACGAATACTTGACGGATAACGAGGCGAAGTCGCGGTCATAAATCTGGTTGAACGGCTTTCCTCCGGTGAAAACAGTCCAGCTCAGATCAAACGCCCAGCGATTGAGATAGGTGGCTTCGGCACCTAAGGTTGCTGATTTGCGATCTTCGAGGAAGTTGCCGCCCGGGCCTGGGGTGATGCCGTTGACGTCGTGGTTGAAGGCCAAGCGCGGGGAAACGTTAAACGCACCACCGAACACATTGTTGTAGTCAGCGCGGATAGCCAATCGATAGCCCCAGCTGAAGCTGGTGGGGAAGCCATCGGGATCTTGGGTCTGCGGGTTACGCAGGCAGCCGGTGCTGATGTCGCAACCACCGCCGGTATCGGTGCCTTCACCTTCATAACGCAGGATCGACGGGTCTGGCAGATCCCATACTTTGGTACCGCCGATCTCAAGCACAGTCGCCACGGCTTCAGCACCCAGGAAATTGCTGGGGCCGAACAGCTTGGTAAACGTCTGCTGCAATTGGCTGACTTCGTGGCGCTCAAAGCCTTGCAGGTATTGGCCGGGACCAAACTGGCCGAGCTGGCTTCGGAAGCGCAGACCGGGCTGCGGCACCAACACATTGATCGGCGTAATGCCGGCGAACAACACTTCGACGTCATCAATCTGCAAGGGCTGATTGTCGCGATAGGTCACCTCACCTTGCCACGCAACACCGTACGGGAGCGAGGTATTCCAACTCATGCCGTAAAGATTGATACCTTCCGGATACTCGAGAAAGTAACGGCCCGAACTCAATGCCGGACTGGTAATGGTCGTGCCGGAAATCACTGGCACGCGGCTGTGATACTTCAAGTAGTAGAAGCCGAATTCGGTATCGTTGAGTTCTGACGCGAAGTAACGCATCGCCACGCCATACTGGCCGCTGTCCTTGGCGTAGCGCGTCGCTGCACGCGGGAACGAGGCACCGCACCCCGCGCCAACCAATGCCGCTGGCAAGCCGGTGTCACTGCGCCCAAAACCGGCCGCGCCGCTCAGGCAAACATCAGCGTACAGGGTCGGATCATTGACCGGCTGCGGCACGGTGCCGAAACCCAACATCACGTAGGTACCGCCCGGTGACGCGAAGTCGTTGGCGCTGAAGTAGGTGCCCGCCGCGTCAATCTCGATCTCTTCGAACTCGAGTAAATAGGTGGCTTCAATTGACAAATTCTCGGTCAATCCAAACGACGCATAGACCGCATCAAGTGGCAGGAACGCCTCTTTCAATTCGGCACCAGCGACACGCAGCGCCGACAGATCGACCGCATTGATGACGTTGATACCACCTTGGATAAAGGTGCTTTCGCCCCAGCTGATCACTTGACGGCC
>JBBQQV010000171.1:0-6745 GCA_038215505.1 Lysobacterales bacterium | reverse complement strand
GGTCTGGGGCATGCGCCAAGGTGCCAAGGCGTATTTGACCAAGCCGGTCAACGAAGCCGCCCTGATCAAATTGCTGAAGGAATTGCTCGGAGGCTGATCCGTTTTGCCTGCCGACACTGAGCGACAAAGCCCGCACTTGTTGCGGGCTTTGTGTTTCTGGCGATGGCTTACTGTATAGCGCCGCCTTGAGTCGCGGCGGCGCTGTTGTCTACCGGATCATTCAGCGGCACGAAGTCGGCGCGTGTACGAATCCATGTCCCGCCATTGGCACCCGGATATAGCAGGTTGGTATCGACTCGCGCACGCCGTGGACTCAGAAAATGCACCAACAGATCGCCGGCCGGTTGCGACTGCACTGGCATTGCCGCTGCATCGCAGTCTGGGCAGAAGCCGGTGTAGCTCAGCATCGTGATCGCCTGCGCGCTCTCGCCGCCGCCAATGCCCAGTGCCCAGCGCAATACGCCGCTGGCATCGTAGTAGTACAAGCCAACCGCCGTCACCTCGCCGCGGCGGGTAATGGTTGCGCCGTAGCCGGATTCTGCTGGCGGAAACCACAGCCCTGTCACTTCGACTTCAGGCTCGGCATCTGCAAACAAAGCTGGCCGAATCGCTTCGCTGCCATCGATCCCGCGGACGTCGAAGCGCCAGCGCAAGGTCGCGCTTACGTCACTGGCAAAATCGATGGCCACGGTGCCGACGCGAACGGGAGTCAGGAATGCCCCCGTGGTCGCATTGCGCCGGCTTAATTGCAGTTCGGCTTGCCAGCGCGGCCCGGTGAGCGGCGCAATCGCCTGATACGCTGTCGGTTGCCCATTGTCGGCGTAGGTGTACCAGGCCAGCAGTAGTTGGTTGCCACTGGTTTGCAAATCCACGCCGTGACCGGGCCGAGTGGGCTGCCAGATGCCTCGATAAGGATTGATCCCGACTTCGACCGCGCCGACATCGCAGCGCGGCACGGCGTTGGCTGTCAGGGTTTGCGGCCGAGGTGCGCCGCGTTGATCAATGGCCGGGCAGTTGCTGCCCGAATCAACCGCAGGGCCTGTCGGCAATATCCAGGGCCGATCATTCGGTAGCGGATTCGGCAACCCAATCGATACGCCACTCAAATCGCCCTGCCCCGCACCGACACAACCACTTGCATCGTGAAGGTTGAAGCCGCCGCTGGCGACGGCACCGGCGCAATCCGGCAGTCCCGGCAACAGCGTTGCCAAGCTGAGATTGTGTTGCAGCAACACACCAGTGAATTGCAGTGAACCCGCGCCTTCCACCTTGAAGCGAGCGTCGGCCGAGCGATTTGCGAGTAACGACGTCCAGCCGACATCGACAGCGCCACTGGCGCGTAACACCGTGCTGGCGGAAGAAACCTTGAGAATGCTCGTCGACCGCAGCGTCTTGCTGCCCGCATCGGCAAGCACCGGCGATTGTGTCCAACCCATCACACTGGAACGCTCAACAAGGGTGCCGCCAGCACCACCAAAGGTGCTGGCGAACTGGCCGTTGATTGTGCCAATCACGCTGCGACTGACGTTGAGTTGGCCGAGGGTGGAAATCAGCGGCGAGAGGGGCTCGCCAGCAGCCGGCTCGGTCAACGGCGCGGTGGCGGCAATAGCCACTTGATCCAAGGTCAAACGACCGCTGCTGCCGACTTCAAACAGTGAGTCCGGTCGCACGCTTGCGGCAGGCCCCAAACGGCCTCCGTTGCCAAACACTGTCGCGTTGCCAAGCACAGGGATAGGCTGCATCCGCCCAGTTTCAATGGGCGTCGCGTACGTCGTGCTGCGCCGCAATGCAATGTCCGTCGGAGTTCCGGAAAGGGCTGCGGCAGCGAATCCTGCTGCCAGATCCATCGCTTGCGGATTCTGCAGCGGTGCCGCAAAGGCCACACCAGTATCAGCCAAGGTCATCGAGCGGCGATCCGCGCGATCATTGTCGAGCAAGCGGTAAGAATGGCTTAGGAAATCCGACAGCCGCCCACCTTCCCTCAACCCCAATCGAAACCGTGTGTCGCGATCGCCTTGACTGATCGCATCCTCAGCTGCGCCCAACACCAGTTCGCGCTCGCCTTGCTGACCACTCTCCCAGATCGCCCGCCGGATCGTCGGCAACGGCGGCGTTGGGGTCCCGATCTGCGGAAATGAGCGCGTGTAATCAGGGTCCTCGCCTACCACTTCAACGCGCCCGTCAGCCGGTGCATCGAGCAGTAAACGCACGCGAACCAAATCCCCTTCACCCAGCAGGGTCGGCAGCACACTGATCACGCGCGGCAGCCGGCCCGGCAGTTGCGCGTCGGCGGTCACCGCCACATTGCCGTCGATGCCACCGCTATCGGTGTCGACATCGCTGCCGCTGACGGCATTCCAGTCGCTCCAAGCGCCAGACGCCCAGTCGGCCGGCGTTGCCGGGTTGGCGTCCAAGCCAAGCCCGGCCATGTCAGTCGCTTCTACTTCCAGCCGAAATTCACCCGCTGCACTCGGTGCGTTGAAGGTGAACTCAAACGTCTCGGCGGTGCCCGGATAGCGAGCGCTTGCCAGCCAGCGCCCTTGGCTCACATCGAGCGAGGTACGTACCGCGCCCTGCAGCAAGGAAACCCGCGGTGCTGCTTCTATGTTCACACCAGGGAGGCCGCGGCTAATGCCCGCAGTCAGAAGTCGCATCGGCTTGCTGAAAGCAAGCTTTGCGGTAATGGGTTGCCCGACGTAAGTGCGTGCTGGAGACTGCGCCCGCAGCGTGCGCGTGATGGCACCGCTCGCCGCAGGCAGCCACCGCGATTCATGCAGCAGCGCACCATTCGCAGCGGCATTTAGGCTGAAAGACTGCAAATACGGCGGCCCGGCCATGAAGTAAAATCCGACCACGTGCGACTGCGCCCACGCCTCGCGCACGCGCTGCGCTTGACTCTCGGGAAGGATAAAGCCGCCGTGGCTATCCGCAGATCCACCGTATTCGTTTGCCCCCAATTCGCCCGGTTCCAGCTCCAGAGTCCACGCGGGAACCAACCACTGATAGGCGAAGTACTCAGCGTGAGTACCGATGCCGCCATTTGGCACGTCGGGCAAATCGACATAAATACGAGCGTTGGGGTTACCCGTTGCCGTCGGCACCGCTTCGTGATGGGTGCTGATGACTGTCAGCAGCTGCCGCTGGATGGCATTTAGTCGCGTGCGTCCGGTATTTGAGGAGAAAAACACCTTGGCATGCGAATGCAGGTCAATACCCAAGCGCATGCGACTAACCGGCCCAAGATCAGCCGCGTTCAAGATGGCTTGCACTTCGGGTTCCGACTGCGCTGACGCACCGCGAAAGGTCAAGTCAATGGGGTTGGTGTAACGGCCACCGTTGGTAATCGTGCCCCAAAACGGCGTGTGGTTGCGATTCAGATCGACGCCGCGCAGATGGTCTGCGAAGGTGGTCAGCACTTCATCAACGCCGCGCATATTCTTGCGCCGCATGCGGCCATCGCGCGGCCAGTCGTTGGGCACGTTGGGATCTTGCCCGACGATCACTTGCGTCGGAAAACGCTGGGTTTGCTGAAAGCCGTCGATGTTTTGCACCGGCACGATCACCAGCTTGGTGTTGTCGAGCAGATAGCGCACCAGCCCTTCGCTGCCGGCCGCGGTCGCCATATATTCAACCAAGCCCACCGACACCTCTGGCACCGCCCATTCGCGGGCGTGGGTGGTGGCATTGATGAAGAATGCGGGTTTGGCGCGGCCTTCGACATCGATAGACGCCTCCGAACTCACCACGTACGCCCAGATCGGCCGACCATTGAAGGTCATGCCTACTTGGTGCGCGGCCACATCTGGAGACTCCAACGCCAAGGCCTGCAAGCGCGCGTGCAGACTGTCGTAGGTGCGAAAGCCTTCTACCGGCGTCAGCGATTGCACGGGGATCGGCACACGGTAGCCAAGCGGCCTCAAATTGGCGCCGGTTTGCGTTTGCGTGTACGTCTGGATGACTTGCGCCGTCACTGGCGATGCCAACAGCATTGCCACGCAGGCAGCACCGATCAACGCCGCTGACGCGCTCATCGCAGCAGCTCCGCACGCACCGTCGCCGGCAGCCGCAGATCGCGGCCAAGTCGATGCAGAACGATGCGCGCTTGGGTCGACTCGTCCAGCCGCAGCGCCAACGCCAACGACGTCAAGCGCCGGGGACTGGCAACCGGGTCAGCGATGAGCTTCTCAATCAGCGCAAGGCGGTCGGATTGGGGTCGCTGTCCGAGCGCAGTCGCCGCTGAGGCGCCGAGTGTGGCGCTTTCGAGGGCAGCAATCAGGTGCTGCAAGGCAGCCGATGGTTGATCCGCGAGCGGCGTCAGCGATAGCAACGCCGCCGAAGCCAAGGCGGGTCGGTCGCTGACTCGTATCAGCCAGTCACTCGCATCCTCCGCAGACAGTTGGCTCGCGGCCGACACTAGGGCGAGCAGGTCCTTGTCGTCGCATCGCATCAGCGCGGCGTCGAACACCCGCTTGTCACGGCTACGCTCAGCGGTCGTGGCCCACACGCTGGAAGCGAACGCTTCTGGTTGCAAAAGCATCGCCGCCGACAAAGCGTTGAGCTTGTCTTGATCGAGTTCGGCGATCGCTTCGATCAGAACGGGTCGCGACTTGGCCGTTGCAGTCGACACAGCACGAACGGCGGAGTCCGTGTCTGCAGAAAGTATGGCCAGCCAAGCCCGGCGCTCGGCCCGTGCATCCAACGCGCGCAACGCAAACTGGGCTTTGCCGGCCACATCCAACAGCGGCACAAACCAATCGGCGCGGGTTTCTTCATGCCGTCGGAATGCACGCGTCGGCACCTCGGTTAGAGCAAGCAACGTTGAGCGAGCTTGCGGCGAATCCGCACCCGCCTGGATGTCAACGATGAGTCGCGCGGCGGCCATTTCAAATGCCAGTGGCTCGGTGAGTGTCGCCAGTTCGGCCAGGGCAGCACTCGCCCCACCGACCCGCAACGCCGAGAGCGCCGATTTTGCTTTGCTGGCGGCAGACACGATCAGGGCTGAGACCGCTGCGTCGTCCGCGATCACCGCACCGGCAGGCAGATTTTGAGCTGAGCGACCCTGGGAGGGCTGCACTGTCAGGCCAAGCGCCACTAGAATGACGAATGCTGCGGACAACTTTTTCATAGCCAAAGTATAGGGGCGGGCCGCCGCGACTGAATCAAGCGCAGTCTGGCCCCGCCGCCCACAACTAAGCTACTGGGCGTTGGCAATGATTCAGGCTGGCACTGCTGGATTGGAGCAGCTGAGCGAGTTCCGCTCTGAAAAGTCGGTTCGCCCGTTTTTGCATTTGTCGTGTCGGGCTTGCTCGGCCGCGTTCCCCCCATTCAAGATCGCTGCATTAACTCAGGTCACCCGCCCGCATGAACATCGCCAAGCGTCTAGGCTTTCTATTCGCCTTCGTGGTCCCCGCCTTGATGCCAGCGGCTGCATTGATGGCCGATAACGGATGGCTACCCAGCGACCTGGCTGCCTGGTTTCCACTGGTCTTTTTGTTTGTGCTGCTGCCACTGGCTGACTTTGCGTTGGGTCATGATTCGGTGAACCCAGATGCGGCCGAAGCGGCCGCGCTGGATCGCGACCTCTGGTTTCGCGGCTTGACGCTCGCTTGCGTGCCCGTCCAGATCGCTTTGCTCGCTTGGTCCGGCTATTATTTTGCGCACGCGGAATTTGGTGCTGTTGGCTTGCTGGGTTGGCTGTTGTCGCAAGGCGTTGTCAGTAGCGTGTTGGCGATCAATGTCGCGCATGAGCTCATCCACAAAGACAATCGTCTGGAGCAGTGGGCCGGCGGCGTGTTGCTCACTTCGGTCGGCTATCACGGCTTCAAGGTCGAACATGTTCGCGGCCATCATGTGCATGTTTCCACACCGGAAGACGCATCCAGCGCCCACCTTGATCAGTCGTTATGGCACTTCCTGCCACGCGCGTTGCTGCGCAATTCGCGCAATGCATGGCGCTTGGAAGCCCTACGACTGAGCAAACTCGGGCATGGCGCATTTCATTGGCGCAATGAGCTGATCGCCTGGAGCGTACTGTGGCTGCTGGGTATCGGGCTGTTTGGCTGGCTGCTGGGATCCGTTGGCGTCATCTTCTTTGTCGCTCAAGGTCTGTTCGCGGCGACCAGCCTGGAGATCATCAACTACATCGAGCACTACGGTCTGGAACGCAAAAAATTGCCAAACGGGCGCTACGAGCGGACCACCCATCTACATTCCTGGAACAGCGACTTCCGCCTGAGCAACCTGCTGCTGTTCCAGCTGCAACGGCACTCCGATCACCACGAAACCCCGCGCCGCCGTTATCAAGCGCTGTTGCATCACGCGGATAGCCCACAGCTGCCCGGTGGCTATGCCTCGATGTTCATCCTCGCGATGTTTCCGCCGCTATGGAAACGGCTGGTCAACCCGCGGGTGGCGCAGTTCCGTGAGCGGACGCATGCGATCAGCTGAGGCGAGGTCGCGGTTACCGAACTGGTCGCCGACCAGTCGCTGGGGCCATTGCAAAAGTCGGACGTGAGCGGATCTGCCTATCTATTCGGTTGCCTATCTACTCGGTTGCCTAGCGCTCGATGCGCGCAGCGTTTGTTGCGTTGTCCGCACCGCCGACGACGCCTCAGTAGCTACACTGGAAATAGACGATGTCATTCTGATTCTGCGCAACGGCTTGACCCAAGCTGATCGTGCCCGCCTTGCGCAGATGAATCTCGTCGCGATGCAAACGCAGCTCGTCGTCTTCGCCCAACTTCAC
>JBBQQV010000170.1:0-6747 GCA_038215505.1 Lysobacterales bacterium | reverse complement strand
ATTTCGCCGAAGGCATGCACGACGATCTGCTCACCCAACTGTCCAAGGTCGCTGGCCTCAAGGTGATCTCGCGCACATCGATGATGCGTTACCTCGACACCACGTTGTCGATTCCCGAGATTGCCCGGGAACTCGGCGCGGCAGTGGTGTTGGAGGGTGCCGTACAACGCGCGGGTGACGAAGTCCGAATAACCGTGCAGCTCATCGATGGCACCAGCGATGTCCACCTGTGGGCGGAAAAATATGACCGCGCGCTGACCACCAACAGCGTGTTCGAGATTCAGGCTGACATCGCCAAGGCGGTCGCCGATGCCATGCAAGTGGTGTTGAGCCCGGCCGCGAACAAAGCGCTTACGACGGGCTCCACCAGCAATATTCGAGCTTACGAGGCTTTCCTGCAGGGCAAGCTGCTGGCTGCGCTCGACCGCGCCACGCCCGAGCGTTTCGCCGAGGCCCTGGTTCAGTTTGAACGCGCCATCACGCTTGATCCCATGTTTGCCGAAGCCTATGCGCGGCGGGCGCGCACGCAGTTGGCCAGCTACTGGTTTGCGTATGCGGATGAGTCACTTCGCGACGCCGCCAAGATATCCACCGAGAAAGCACGCAAGCTCGCCCCCGATGCCATCGAAACCTGGATGGCTGAGGCCTATTTTCACTATTGGGGCGAGCTCGACTACGCCAGAGCCGAGGCGACGTTGCAGCGCGTCATTCAGCGTGCGCCTGATCACGCCGAAGCCTGGTATGCGCGTGCCTTGGTGGCCCGGCGCGATGGCCGTTTTGACGACTCGATCAACGCCTTGCAACGCTCGGTGGCCATTGATCCTGCCAACACCGACACCCTGCTCGAACTGCGCAACACATTGGCCACGGTTGGCCGGCGCAAGCAGGCGCAAGCACTCGACCAGCGCCTGCAAGCCTTGGGTCAAGGCGTGGCCTCGCACTCCGCAGAGGCTGCCTTCGGTCGCGGCGCCTTCGACGAAGCGTGGGCGGCATTGGACGGCGCAAACGACTTCTACGCCACTTTGCCTTTTCGCATCGCGCTAGCCAGCGGCAAGCCCGAGCGAATCGAGCAAGCGCTGGCGGAATCCCTGTGGCCAAAGCGCTTGCGGAAGGTTCCGGAATACCCGGAGGTTTATCCAATGGCGCAAGCAGAAGCGCTGCTGCTCGGTGGCCAAAAAGAGGCTGCAACGGCCGCACTCATGGCCATCAAAACGCGCATGGCTGAGCAGGCCAAACCCTATCCAGGCGGTTGGTCATCTTCCGGCAATTATTTCTACTTTCCCTGCGACTTGCCCGGCATGCTTGGCGACCTCGAAGGCGTGCGCTTAGCCGAGCGCGACTACCGCGAAAACACGCCGCGCGATGTGTGGTCAGAAGGTGGAGTGCGAGTGTCACTAGCCGTCGCCTACGCGCGCGCCGGCGATGCCGATGCCGCACTCGATCATCTGGAAGCGGTGTCCGCCTTGTTCGGCCCGGTCACCTTCAGCGGCTTCGCCGCCAGCCCTGGTCTGGAATCGCTGCGCCAGCATCCGCGCTACCTCGCCTTGGCCAAAGCGCATCAAACGTGGGAAGCAGAGGATGGCGCCGCAGTGGCCGCGCCATGAGACTGCTCGCCGAGCTCAAACCCCGCAACGTCATCCACATCGGCGCTCGGCCCGCATAAGGAAAATCCGCATGATTTTGCGCCGCGTCATCGAGCACGTCAGGCAACAACAGTGGACGGCGGTTGGCATCGACTTCTGCATCGTTGTCGTCGGCGTGTTCATCGGCATTCAGGTGTCGAACTGGAACGACGAGCGCGAGACCGACCGTTAGGCCGAACAGTTCACCGAGCACCTCAAGGGCGATCTGCGCGAAGAGGCTTGGGGTTACCAGTTTCTGATCGAATACAACCTTGATGTGCTGGCGGCGTCTGAAACCGCTGTCAATGCCCTCGCCGGCAAGGTTCCGCTGGCAGATGAAGCACTTCTGGTCAGCGCCTATCGGGCCCCCAGTACAAACAGCGGACGCGACGCCGGGCCACCTACGACGAGCTGATCTCGACCGGCGCCATCGGCCTGATCAGGAACCAGACGTTGCGCGACACCGCCATGCGGATCTACACCGTCCCCACGATCGAGAACATCGTCCGGGAGGGGGCGCAGTCGCGCTACCGGGAGGCGTTCCGGATGAGTATGCACAACGACGTGCAGCGCGCGCTCAATCGTGACTGCGGCGACCGTTTTGTGGGGATCGGTGATTACTCAGGCATCACCGACACGATCAACTTCCCCTGCAAACTCGATCTGCCGCAAGTGCAGATCACAGAAGCTGCCAACGCGCTGCGCAACCACGCCGCGCTGGTGCAACTGTTGCGCCTGCGCATCGCCGACCTCGACACCCGTCTGCACGATCTGACGGTGAAAAACCGTGGCATTGTGCGGGGGCTGCAGGACATTGCAGGCGAGGGGCCTTGAGCTGCAGAAGATGGGTAAACCGGGCGCCTGTCGATGGCCTATTTGTCAGTAGGTCAGAACGAGCGCGCCCTCCAACACGCGAGGCAGGCCGCCGAGCTCGGGTGGCTTCTGGGCATGTTCAATTGCACAATCAAGCTCGCTGTCGGCGAGAAGACTGCTCATTTCTGCGCAATGCTGAGCAATTGGGCCTGCTGCGCCTGCGGGAGACACGCGGTTTTCCGGCGGGCTGCAAGCGGGTCACTGCGGAGGCAGGAGACCATCGTGATGGTGCCGGGATGTAACGGATGACGGTTTTTTGCGGTGGGGGTTGCTCTCGCGACGCCACTTTTCTTCGCAACCCAATACAAGCGCCCCAATCAATCGTAAGCTAAGACTCACGTTCAAGCGCCGCGCCAGCCGCGATGGTGGCGCGTCCGTCCGAGGGGAGCCCGGCCATTTCCACGCATAAGCCAATCCAGCTGATTCTGGCCAGACAACTGGCAAGCAGTCTGGCGATGCCCATCGTGATCGTTGACGCAGAGGGCACGCTGATCTATTGGAACGAGCCGGCTGAGTTGCTGCTCGGCATTCGTTTCGAGGAGACCGGGGAAATCCCCGCCAGCATCTGGCGCGAGCAGTTTGCGGTGCGCGATGACGAGGGCAAGCACATCGGCCAACACGAATGGCCGCTGGTGATCGCACTGACCCAGCAAACGCCCGTCTCGCGGACGATCTGGGTCGGTGCGCCCAATGGCATGTGGCGGCACGTGACGTGGACCTCGGTGCCCTTCATTGCCCAGGGCGAGGAGTTCCTCGGTGTGCAAAACGTGTTCTGGGAGATCTGATCGATGCGGGTCCAGCTGTGGGGTACGCGCGGATCGCTGGCCACGCCTGGGCCAGATACCGCCCGCTATGGTGGCAACACCTCCTGCGTGAGCGTGACCGGTTCCGATGGCAGTTTGTTGGTACTGGATGCCGGCACCGGTATTCGCCGGTTGGGTGCCAGTCTCCCAGCCAGCTTGTCGCGGGTCGACATCATGCTTACCCATTTGCACATGGATCACGTGCAGGGCTTGGGCTTTTTCGCCCCGCTGTATCGCCCCGGATTCGAAGTGCATGTCTGGGGGCCGGCCAGCGCGACCTTGAGTCTGCAGGGGCGCTTGATGCGCTATCTGTCGCCGCCCCTGTTCCCCGTCCACCTGAGCGAGCTGCCATGCCGCCTGAGCTTCCATGCCGTGCCATGTGGGCGGGTGGCAATCGGAGAATTCGAGGTGGAAGCGGGCATGGTCTGTCATCCGGGTCCGACCGTCGGTTATCGGATACGTGCGGCCAACGGCAAGGTGTTGACCTACATGCCCGATCACGAGCCCGCCTTGGGGAACCCCGCGTTTCCAAGTCTGCCGCGCGATTGGACCTCGGGTGCCGATCTGGCGTTCGAGAGCGACCTGTTGATCCACGACAGCCAGTACAGCGCCGCGGAGTACCCGCGCCACACCGGATGGGGGCACAGTTCGCTGGTGCAGACCATCCGCTTTGCGAGTCTATGTGACGTCGCCCGCCTCGTCTCGTTTCACCACGATCCCAATCACAGCGACACTGATCTCGACCAGATGACGGCGGAATCAGTCGCCGACACGAACCCAGCTTTTCAGGTAACTGCGGGATGTGAAGGCGCGACATTCGAGCTTTAGCGGCGCAGCCATTTCTCTGTTGTTTCCGCAATTTGAAGCTCGGGCAATCACTCTCTCAATTCAGATGAGATTGGCGGCGTCAGGGGCGAGGGGCGCCAGCCGGCTGCGCCGCGCGGTTCGACCCGCCCCCCAGCCGAGTTCGTCGGACGGTTCACGCCCCCGCGAGAACGGGGAGCACGCAGGGTAACCGTCTGCTCGGCCATTGGCGCTAGACTCCCACTGCCATGAACATATCCAGGCCCGAGCTAGTTGACCCGTGGACGCCCACCGCAAACGGTCGGATCGGATTCGATGCGTGCATGCCAATCCATGATTGACTCCTGGTGCCGAGTGCTGCATGGGCAATTTGCTTCTGCCGCGATTGCGGCGACAGCAGGCAAGTGATGCTTCGGTTGCTCACACAGCCAACGGCGCGACCGACATTAGACCCAAACCCATCACCTTGCCGTGTCCGATTCCTGATTGAAGCGTCGCGCGAAATCTGCTGGGTTCGCTGACTGCCAGCCGCCCTTTCGAAGAGGACCGAGAACACGCGGATCGTGTTGCCGTCCTGCTTGCGCCCGGTAAGCATCTGGTCTTGGGATACACGGATATCGGGATAAGTCCGCCCAACACCACGACTCGCGGTCGATCCCAAATGCGGCTGCCAGCGGACTGATCGCGCCCGCGCGAGAATCGCGTCGGCACAGGCGGCGACATCCAAAAGGTGTAGCGCCAGCGGATGCCACGAAATTGCGTCATCGGGCCGCGATTTCGCCCACAACCACTTTACCGCTGTAACCGGTCGTTGCCGCGAATCAGCACTCTGGTCCACTGCATGCTCCCAAGCACTACCAGTGTGGGCAGATACAACAGGTTGGTCGCAAATCCTGAGACAGGTAGATCAACTGAGCATCCGGACCGTGCGATGCATTGCGATTTAACGCCCACCACCACCTTGCCGCGCTAGCGAAAGCCGGGCCTCGGGCTTGTTGACGCTTCGGCCGGGAGTGCGGCCGAAATGCTTAGAGAACCCGCATAAGGCGCACGCCTCATCCATCAAGTCGATGGTCCGGCGTATGTCGAACGACGGGTCGCGCCCAACAGAATGGGTATGGAGCGGACTCGTTTCGTGTCTGCCGCCAATGGCTCCAAGCCCGCCGGATGCCGCTGCCAAATTGTTTTTTGACCGTGTAGTTTGCATAAGGTGCGCTGGAGTATGGTGCTCAGAGGGCCGGATGGTTTTGTCGTCGCGGTTCGCAGGAGCGGATTACCTATGGACGAGACAGCTGCGAAGATTCGGGTGCTCCTGGTTGAGGACGATCCAGCCGACCAAAGTCTGGTTGTTGACCTGTTCGAGCAGCTGTCGGGTGACTCGCCCTACGTACTGACGGTGCTGTCGGACTACGCCAGCGGGCTGCTCGAGATCGCCCAGCACCGCCACGATGTTGGACTGATCGGTCTCCCGGTCGGTAATCAAAGTGGACTTGACCTGCTGCGGGAAACGGCAGGCGATCCGTTGCGGCCACCATTGATTATCCTCACGGGCAACGCTGAGGCTGAGGTGTATGGACGCGCCCTCCTAGCTGGCGCTGCCGATTTCCTCGGCAAGCCAAGTTTGACCGCGGAGCGGCTTGATAGCGCCCTTCGTTATGCTTTGGCCCAGGCCCGGCTGCGACAGCAACTGGACGAGAGTCGAAAGCGTTACCAGACGATGTTCAATGCCAGCCCCGTGCCGATGTGGCTGCACGAGCCCGTTACTTTTCGTATCGTCGAAGTCAATGAAGCGGCATTGGCACAATACGGGTATTCGCGGGCGGAGTTTCTGGCGCTGACCGTGCTCGGGTTGCGCGAAACCGATGAGGTGCCCCGTTATCTGGAATATGTGCGAAGTGCAGGTACGCAATCGCGCAACGGTTTGCGCAGTGCCGGGATCTGGAAGCACCGCCACAAAGACGGCTCGGCGATGTTCGTCGAAGTGGTGCGTGGCGAGCTGCAAGTGGATGGCCAGCTTCTGTTGATTGCGGCTGCAACTAACGTCACTGCGCGCCTGGAGGCGGAGGCCACCCTTTTCGAGCGCGAGTTGACGCTGCGCCACGTGTTGAATGACGTCAGCGATGGCTTAATTGTGGTTGACGATGCCGATAGCGTGCAGTTCGTCAATCCGGCGTTGTGCAAGATTTTGGGTCGAGAGGCCGACGAGTTGGTGGGAACGACGATCAACCCCGGACTTTGCGGTCACGAGGGGCCGCACGTGAACCTGATCAACGGCTCTGGCGCTGCTGTCTCGCTCGACGTGCGAGTCGCCGAAACCCAATGGAACGGCCGCAAGTCGCGTGTGCTCACGTTGCGCGACGTCACCGAAGCGCGAGCGTACGAAGAGCGTCTGCTGCTGCTGCAGCGAATCATCGAATCGGCGACAGAAGGCATCACCATTTCTCGCGGGCCGGCGGAGGATTACGCACTCATTTATGTCAATCCAGCCTTCTGTGAAATGAGTGGTTACTCCAAGGAGCAATTGCTCGGTCGGAATTGCCGATTCCTGCAGGCTGACGACAATGACCAGCCTGAGCGGATGATCCTAAAGCAAGCATTGGTGGATGCTTCCGGCTGCGTGGTGACCCTGCGCAACTATCGCAAGG
>JBBQQV010000169.1:0-6793 GCA_038215505.1 Lysobacterales bacterium | reverse complement strand
GGCATCGTGCCGATCAAAGACGGCGAAGTGACCTATCAGGATATGGAGCGCGTGCTGGAAGCCGCCAAGGCCGTGGCGATCCCGTCGGACCAGAAGATCCTGCATGCGATTCCACAGGAATACATTGTCGACAACTCGCAGGAAGGCATCCGTCATCCGGTCGGAATGTCAGGGGTGCGGCTGGAAGTGCGTGCCCATCTGGTCGTGGGCGCGCAATCGGCTGCGGCCAATATCGCCAAATGTGTCAATCGCTGCGCGCTGCAAGTCGATGACCTGATTCTCTCCGCGCTGGCATCTTCTACCGCTGTGCTCACCGCGGATGAAAAGGAACTGGGCGTGATACTGGTCGACATCGGTGCCGGCACCACCGACATCGCGGTGTACGTGCAAGGCGCTATTCGGCATACCGCTTCGCTGCCGATTGCCGGCGATCAAGTCACCAACGACATCGCCCATCTACTGCGCACGCCAACCCCGCACGCGGAAGAAATCAAGGTGCGCTATGCCTGCGCACTGGCGCAGTTGGCGACCGCCGAGGAATCCATCCAGGTGCCGTCGGTCGGTGATCGACCGCCGCGCCGGCTGGCCCGCCAGGCCTTGGCCGAAGCGGTGCAGAACCGCTATGAAGAGATCTTCGAGATGGTGCAAGCCGAATTGCGCCGCTCGGGATTTGAGGAGTTGGTGCGCGCTGGCCTGGTACTGACTGGCGGTGCCGCGCGGATGGAAGGCGTGGTCGAACTGGCCGAAGAGATGCTGCACATGCCCGTGCGCATCGGCATTCCGCAATACGTCACCGGTTTGGGCGAGGTGGTCGGCAATCCGCTGCATGCCAGCGGCGTCGGCCTGTTGCTGTGGGGCGCGCAGGTCGAGAACCCGCGTCGACCGACGCTGCCGCCAGGGCGCGTCGGCAGCCTGCTGTCGCGGGTCAAGAATTGGTATCGAGGTGAGTTTTGAGATGGAGCCGGGATTCGGGGCTTGGAATTCGGGACTTGGGATTCGGGACTTGGGATTGGTAAAGGTGGAAGGCGGCAAGGCGGCGCGGGCCGCACAGGGCTGAACGAAAAATCGGGCGAAACAGGAAAGCAACGCCGGAAGACAGGCTGAGGGGCGGAGTTCGAATTGTGGCTACTTCGAATCCCGAATCCCGAATCCCAAATCCCGGCCTCAACAGGAGAGTACGGACATGTTTGAGCTGATCGAGAAATTGGCACCCAATGCGGTCATCAAGGTGATTGGCATCGGCGGCGGTGGCGGCAATGCGGTCGCGCACATGGTCAATTCCAATGTCGAAGGCGTGGAGTTCATCTGTGCCAACACCGACGCCCAGGCGATCAAGACGGTCGGTGCCAAGTTCACCTTGCAACTGGGCAGCAATGTCACCAAGGGACTGGGCGCGGGCGCCAACCCCGAGGTCGGTCGGCAGGCGGCGCTGGAAGACCGTGAGCGCATCGTGGAGGCCTTGACCGGCGCCGACATGGTCTTCATTACCGCCGGCATGGGTGGCGGCACCGGCACGGGTGCGGCCCCTGTGGTTGCCCAGTTGGCGAAGGAAATGGGCATTCTCACCGTCGCCGTGGTGACCAAGCCGTTCAAGTTCGAAGGCAATCGGCGTACCCAAGTCGCCCTGAAGGGCATCGAAGAGTTGAGTCAGCATTGCGACTCGCTGATCACTATTCCCAATGAGAAGCTCATTACCGTGCTCGGCCGCGAAGCGACCATGGTGCAAGCCTTCAAGAGTGCCAATGATGTGTTGCTCGGTGCGGTCAAAGGCATCGCTGATCTGATTGTTCGGCCGGGCCTCATCAACGTCGATTTCGCCGACGTGCGCACGGTAATGTCGGAAATGGGCATGGCAATGATGGGCAGCGGCACCGCCCGCGGCGAAGATCGGGCGATGGCCGCGGCTGAGGCGGCCATCAGCAATCCGCTGCTGGAAGACATCAATCTGGCCGGTGCCTGCGGCATCTTGGTCAACATCACGGCGGGCCCAGATTTCACCATGCGCGAGTTCGACGAAGTCGGCCGCACCATTGAGGAGTTCGCCTCCGAGGACGCCACTATCGTGCTCGGCACCGTGCTCGACCATGACATGAAGGACGAAGTACGCGTCACGGTGGTGGCAACCGGCTTAAATCGCGTTGCCAATCGCCAGCCGCTGCGCGGCGAGCCCACCCAGCGCACCGAAACCCACCTGCGTCCGCAGGTGAAACTGGTTCGCAACGGCAGTACCGGCCTGCCTGACTACGCCGCCATGTCAACCGAGCCTGTCGCCGCCGCCGCCGCCGCGCGGCCTTCCAGAGGCAATGACGGTGGCATGGACTATCTCGATATCCCGGCGTTTCTGCGCCGCCAAGCCGACTGATTCACTCGCCTGAAGCCACCGCCTGCAAACGCGGGTGGTGGACTTTGAGCGGGGCAGCTGCAGCAGAATTTGCAAACTGCCGGCCAGCTTAGTGCTCTTTTGTTGCATAAAAGCGACAAAAAGGGGCATTTGCAGCGGGATTGGCTTACGCATGAGAAAAATCGTGTGGTATTCTCCGGACGCTTTTGACGCGCTCCCGCTCGGAGACCGCACGATCAATGATTAGACAAAGAACTCTCAAGAACGCCATTCGCGCCACCGGCGTCGGTCTTCACTCGGGCAACAAGGTCTATATGACCTTGCGTCCGGCAGCAGCCGACACTGGAATCGTGTTTCGCCGCATCGACCTCAAGCAGCCGGTCGAATTGCGCGCGTGCGCCGAGCGCGTCGGTGATACCAGCCTTTCCACGACTCTGGTCGAGAATGGCGTTCGGGTCTCGACCATCGAGCATCTGCTTTCGGCGATGGCGGGGCTGGGTATTGATAATGCGTATATCGACCTGTCCGCTGCTGAAGTACCGATCATGGATGGCTCAGCCGGGCCGTTTGTGTTCCTGATTAAATAGGCCGGTGTGGAAGAACAGAACGCGCCCAAGCGCATCATCCGCATAAAAAAATCGGTGATGGTGACCGACGGCGACAAATGGGCACGGTTTGACCCGTTTGACGGGTTTAAAGTCGGCTTTTCAATCGACTTCAACCATCCACTGTTCAGCAAGGCCACTTCCAGCGCCGAGATTGACTTCTCGACCACGTCTTTCGTCAAGGAAGTCAGCCGCGCGCGAACCTTTGGCTTCATGAAGGACATCGAGTATCTGCGGGAGCGAAATCTGGCGCTCGGCGGGTCGATGGATAACGCGATCGTGCTGGATGATTATCGCGTGCTCAACGAAGACGGGCTGCGTTATGAAGACGAGTTCGTCAAACACAAAATCCTGGACGCCATTGGCGACTTGTATCTGCTGGGCCACAGCCTGATTGGTGCGTTCTACGGACACAAATCAGGCCACCAGCTCAACAATTTGCTGCTGCGCACCTTGCGTGCCAAGCGGGAAGCATGGGAAGAAGTCACCTTTGACGACCCCAGCACTGCGCCGATCTCCTACGCCCACCCGGCGCAGGCGTCGATTTAACCTCAACGGCCCGGACAAAAGACCCAATAGATAACTGATTGACTGCCCGCTTGGGCAGCTTGGGGAACTGTCCCCATTGCATTCCTGGAATTATTCTTTGGCCATGGAGGCCAACGCGAGAAGACGGTCACGCAACTGCGGATCGTCGGTCGCAGAAGCTGCCGCTCGCAACGCATCGCAGGCGGCAGGGGAAAGGGGTTTGTGCGGTGTTGCTCCCTGGGGAACGGGAGCCGCCGTCGCCACTTTGACGGTCAGGCTCCGCACTTGCAGGCCAGCCGTGGCAGCCGCGTCCAACAGGGCGTCGGTGTGGAGCCGCAGCTTCGCCTTCCAGATCGGCGTCTGTACAAGAAAGACAAGCCTGTCCTCGCGTACGTTGGCCAGTCGACATTGCTGGTTGAGCGGCGCAGGCAGGGACTGACGCAATAGCCGGTCCAGCGAATCCAACCATTGGGCGCGCTTGACCAGCTGACCGAGTCCGCTGGCAGAAGCCACTTTCAGTGGCGCTTGTACTGGCGGATCACGGTCAAATTGCATGGGCGAAAGAATTCGAATCGAGGTGGCATGAACATCATAGTCGTAGCCAAGTTCCTCAAATCACCGAAAACGCTGACGTTGCGCGAGCCTTTGGTGGTAACCAGCGTGGCGTCGGCGGTGCTGCTGATTGCCGGTTTCGGCGTTGCCTTGGGGTGCTTCATCAGCAGTTCGGAGAATGCCGCACTGTCGGAAGCCAAGGCGCTTCGCGGCGAAGTGCGCGATCAACAACAGCAGTTGGACAGCGCGCGCGCCACCACCGAACGCGATGTGAACGCGATTGCAGCGCGAGTAGGTGAGTTGCAAGCGCAAGCCACCCGCTTGAATGCTTTGGGTTCCCGCTTGACCCAGGTTGCCCATTTGGACCCAGGCGAGTTCGATTTCAGCGACAGCCCAGCGTTGGGCGGACCCGATTCCGCAGATGAAGCCGGCCTGATCAGCGAGCCCAGCCTGCAAGTTTCGCTGGATGCAATGGCGCAGCGGTTGGCCCGGCAAGCTCAGCAACTCAGTGTGCTGGAAAGTCTACTGCTCGACAGCGACGTCGACACGGACCTGCTGCCTGCCGGGTTGCCAGTGCGCAGTGGCTACGCATCTTCCCCATTTGGAATGCGTATCGATCCGATCACGGGTCGTCGCGAGTTTCACAGCGGCGTAGATTTCAACGGTCAGCGCGGCACTGACATCCTGGCGGTGGCGGATGGCGTCGTCGCGTTTTCTGGCCGCCACAACTCCTACGGCAACATGGTTGATATCGACCATGGCAATGGCTACGTCACCCGTTATGCGCACAATCATCTGAACATGGTGAAACCCGGCGAGCGAGTGCGAGCTGGCGAAGTGATTGCCAAAATGGGCTCCACCGGCCGAGTGACTGGGACCCACGTGCACTTTGAAGTGTGGAAAAACGACCGCCCGGTCAATCCCCATCAGTTTCTAAAGGGACAGCGCGGGTAGTTGCCAGCGCGGTGAGTTGCCGACACGGTGAGTTGGCAGAAGCTCGCCTGGTATCGACGACCTGCTTCTTACCGCCGACGCGCCGAATCGGCTGAGCAAGCCCGCTGTTCGAATGTCGGCGGCTTGAGCCGCTTGAATCGCCGTCACACCGTCCCCACGCTAGAATGCCGGATTTGGCTACCGCGCACTTTTGGTGCGCGTGACCTCTCGTCTGATCGCCTGACGCGCACGCGCGTCACCTCACGGAATTCCCATGCTGAACAAGGTTCTCACTTCCCTCTTTGGTAGCCGCAATGAGCGCTTGCTCAAGCAAATGGGAAAAAACGTCACCCGAATCAACGCGCTTGAGGCGCAGTTCAAGGCGCTCAGTGACGAGCAGCTGAAAGCGAAGACGGACGAGTTCAAGGCTCGTGTGAGTAAGGGCGAGACGCTCGACGGGTTGCTTCCTGAGGCATTCGCGACCATGCGCGAGGCCGCCAGCCGCGTGCTGGGTATGCGCCATTACGATGTTCAGTTGATCGGCGGGATGGTTTTGCATGGCGGCAAGATCGCCGAAATGCGCACGGGCGAAGGCAAGACCCTGGTCGCGACCTTGGCGGTGTATCTGAATGCACTCTCGGGCAATGGTGTGCACGTGGTCACCGTCAACGACTATCTGGCGCGCCGCGATGCCGGCTGGATGGGTCGCGTCTACGAATGGTTGGGCCTGACTGTCGGTGTCGTGTATCCGGGCATGCCGCACGCCAACAAGAAGGGCGCGTATGGCGCTGACATCACTTACGGCACCAATAACGAATACGGGTTTGACTACCTCCGCGACAACATGGCTTTGAGCAAGGAGGATCGCTTCCAGCGTAGCCTCAACTTCGCCATCGTCGATGAAGTTGACTCGATCCTGATTGACGAAGCGCGCACGCCACTGATCATCTCTGGCCCCGCCGACGAATCGCCCGAGCTCTATGTACGCATCAATCGCATCATCCCCAATCTGACCCGGCAGACCGTGGAGGAGGGCGAGGGCGACTTCTTTGTCGATGAAAAGCAGAAGCAGGCGCATCTTTCCGAAGCGGGTATGGAAACCGTCGAGCGCTTGCTGAAAGAGGCCGGTATCGTTAACGAAGCTGATAGCCTGTACGACGGACAGAACGTGGCGGTGGTGCACCACCTCAATGCCGGTTTGCGCGCTCACAACCTGTTTTCGCGCGACGTCGATTACATCGTTCGCGATGGTGAAGTCGTGATTGTTGACGAGTTCACCGGCCGCACCTTGGCAGGGCGGCGCTGGTCGGATGGCCTGCATCAGGCCATCGAAGCCAAGGAAGGCGTGCCGATTCAGCGCGAGAATCAGACACTTGCCAGCATCACCTTCCAGAATTTCTTCCGCATGTACGGCAAGTTGTCCGGCATGACCGGCACGGCCGATACCGAAGCCTATGAGTTCGAAAGTATCTATGGCTTGGAAGTGGCGGTGATTCCCACTCATCGACCGATGGTCCGCAAGGATCATGCCGACTTGGTGTTCTTGAAGAAGCCGGCCAAGTACAAGGCGGTGATTGAGGACATTCGCGACTGCAATAGCCGTGGCCAGCCGGTGCTGGTCGGTACCACGTCAATTGAAATCTCCGAGCTGATTGCGGAGCAATTGAAAGCCGCCAAGATCACCCACGAGGTGTTGAACGCGAAACAACATGAGCGCGAGGCGCACATCATTGCCCAAGCAGGTCGGCCGGGCGTGGTCACCATCGCCACCAACATGGCGGGACGTGGCACCGATATCGTGCTTGGCGGCAACTGGGAGGCCGAGCTGGAAGCG
>JBBQQV010000168.1:0-6812 GCA_038215505.1 Lysobacterales bacterium | reverse complement strand
GGTCGAGCGCGTGTTCATGGCGAAGAATCCCGACTCCGCGCTCAAGCTGGGACAAGCGCGCGGGGCCGCCATTTGCGCGGTGGTGCAACGCGACTTGCCGGTGCACGAATATTCGCCCATGCAAATCAAGAATGCCGTGGTTGGTCGCGGTGTCGCCGACAAAGCACAGGTGCAGCATATGGTGGGGGTGCTATTGAATCTGTCAGGAAAATTGCAAGCTGACGCCGCCGATGCACTGGCCGTTGCGATTACTCATGCGCACTCACGGACACTGGCAGAACGCACCGGCGTCGCCGCATCCATACTGCTGCGCCGACGCGGTGGGCGGGGGTACGGACGATGATTGGTCGTCTGCGCGGCATCCTCGTCTACAAGCAACCGCCTGGCCTGATGATCGATGTCGGTGGCGTCGGCTATGAGCTGGAAGCGCCGATGAGCACCATCTACGACTTGCCGGAGATCGGCCGCGAAGTGACCTTGTTCACCCATCACGCGGTCAAGGAAGACAGCGTCGCCTTGTACGGGTTCTTGCACGAAGCCGAGCGCCGCTTGTTTCGCGATCTGCAAAAAGTCACGGGTATCGGCGCCAAGATTGCGCTCGCCGTGCTGTCAGGCGTCAGCGTCGATGCGTTTGCGCGCTTGGTGCAAGCCGCCGACGTGGTCGCGCTGACGCGGGTGCCAGGTATCGGCAAAAAAACCGCCGAGCGCATCGTCGTTGAGTTGCGTGATCGCGTGGCCGGCGGCAGCAGCAGTGTCGGCCGCAGTGCAGGTGCAGTGCCAACCGACCCCGTGTCAGAAGCAAGTGTGGCATTGGCGGCGCTGGGCTATAAACCCGTCGAAGTGTCGCGGATGGTCGCGCAATCGACCGAGCCCGGCGATAGCGCCGAAACCATCATCCGCAAAGCGCTTAGATCGGCGCTGAAGCAGTGAGCGAACCAGTGAGCGAGCGCAGCACGCCTGAACGGATCATCGCCGGCCAAGCCAGGCGCGAAGACGAGGCCCTGGAGGCCAGCATCCGGCCCAAACGGCTGGACGAATACCTCGGTCAGGAAGCCGTTCGCGAGCAGATGAAAATTTTCATCGAAGCGGCCAAGCGACGTGGCGAAGCCCTCGACCATGTATTGATCTTTGGACCGCCGGGCTTGGGCAAGACCACGCTTTCGCACGTGATTGCCAATGAATTGGGCGTGCAAATGCGGCAGACCTCGGGTCCAGTCATTGAGCGCGCTGGCGATCTGGCGGCGCTGTTGACCAACCTGCAACCGCACGATGTGCTGTTTGTGGATGAGATCCATCGCCTCTCGCCGGTGGTCGAGGAGGTGCTGTATCCGGCAATGGAAGATTTCCAGATCGACATCATGATCGGCGAGGGACCGGCTGCGCGCTCGATCAAGCTGGATTTACCGCCGTTTACCCTGATTGGCGCCACGACCCGCGCGGGTTTATTGACCGGGCCGCTGCGTGATCGCTTTGGCATCGTGCAGCGCTTGCTGTTTTACTCGGTGGCCGAGCTCACTCAGATCGTGCGGCGCTCGGCGCAGATTTTTGGGATTGCCTGCGAGCCCGACGGTGCCGCAGAAATCGCAAAGCGTTCGCGCGGTACTCCACGCATCGCCAATCGCCTGCTCCGGCGTGCGCGCGACTATGCGCAAGTGCGCGGCGATGGGCGGATTACCCACGCGGCGGCCGAAGCCGCCATGCGCATGTTGAAAATCGATGCAGAAGGCTTCGATGAACTGGATCGTCGGCTGCTACGCAGCATCATCGAGAATTTTGATGGCGGGCCAGTGGGTGTCGAATCTCTGGCCGCCGGCTTGTCGGAAGAACGCGGCACCCTTGAGGACGTCATCGAGCCCTACCTGATCCAGCAGGGCTACCTGATCCGTACCGCCCGTGGTCGTATGGCTTCGGCCAAGGCCTATCGGCATCTGGGTCTCGCGCCGCCGGCCGCGCGCTCGACGGATCTGTTCGACGAGAGCATCGACGCATGAGCACTGACCGATGAGCGAGCCGCTCTCGTTCAGCTGGCCGCTACGGGTGTATTGGGAAGATACCGACGCAGGCGGGGTGGTGTACCACGCCAGCTACGTACGCTTTATCGAGCGCGCGCGCAGCGAGTGGTTGCGCTCGCTTGGCGTCTCGCAGAGTGATTGGCAGGCGCGTGCGGATCGCTTGTTTGCGGTCAGCTCGGTGCAGCTGGATTTTTTGAAGCCAGCCAAACTGGATGATGCGCTTGAAGTTTCCGTTGAATTGTTGGAGTTGCGCGGCGCCAGCATGCTGTTTGCGCAGCAGGTGCGGCGGCCAGCCGATGACGCGCTGCTGCTGCGTGCCAAGGTTCGCGCGGTGTCGCTTGCGGCCAGCGACTTTCGGCCCGCGCCGATTCCCGAAGAATTAGTTGTCCTGATGACCCCGTTTTGCTTGAAGCGCCGTTCCAGTCCTTTTGCGGAGTGACACTGATGTCCGAGTTCTTATCCCTGCGTCGTGCCTTGGCGTTTGTTGCACTCGCCTTCTCGCCACTCGTGGCGATGGCACAGGAAGCCGAGATACCCGCTCTGCCGGCTGACCCCGCAGCGACTGGCATCGTGGTCAGCAGCGATGGTCTCGACATCCTCAATTTGATGTTGCACGCCAGCATTCCGGTGCAAGCGGTGATGCTGGTGCTGGTGCTGGCATCGATCGCCTCTTGGATGATCATTTTCCGCAAGAAGCAGGGCTTGGATGCCGCCGCGAAAGAGGCCAATACGTTTGAAGAACGCTTTTGGTCGGGTGCAGACCTGTCGAGCCTGTTTCGCGACGCGACCCAGAAAGATCGCAATATCGAGGGACTAGAGGCGGTGTTTGAGGCCGGCTTTCGCGAATTTGCCCGGCTACGGCAAAAGAAGGGCATCGACGCGCGCACCCAGCTGGAGGGCGCACAGCGCGCCATGCGCGCGCAGTTGTCGCGGGAAGTCGACACGCTCGAACACAACCTTGAGTTTCTTGCCACGGTGGGTTCGATCAGCCCCTACATCGGCCTGCTCGGAACCGTGTGGGGAATCATGATCAGCTTCCACAGCTTGTCCAACGTCAAAGAGGCAACCATTGCGACGGTCGCGCCTGGCATCTCCGAGGCCTTGATTGCGACCGCCATGGGTCTGTTCGCGGCGATCCCGGCGGTGGTTGCCTACAACCGCTATTCGACCCGGGTTGAACGCTTGAACGTGCGCTATGAGGCGTTTGCGGAAGAGTTCAGCTCGATCCTGCAACGGCAGTCGCATGCGGATGAGCATTGATTGGGCCGCTCAGATTGGGCTCGCTCAGTTTGGGCTCGCTCAGTTCGGGTCTGCTCAGATTTGGTTCGCACAGCTGGCTTCGCGCCGTGACAGTCCAGCGCGACTGCTGCGGCTCATGTCTTAAGTTGAGGAATTGATTCATGTCCGCCAGCTTTTCCGGCCGCAAGCGCCGGCACCGCAAGCTCAAGGCCGAGATCAATGTCGTGCCCTACATCGACGTGATGCTGGTGCTGCTGATTATTTTCATGGTCACCGCACCGCTGCTCAACCTGGGCGTTGACATCGAACTGCCGCAGTCCAATGCCAAGCCAGTCGAGCAGCAGAAAGATCCGGTGATCGTTGAGGTCACCCAGGACGGGCGTTATTTCCTCACCTTGCAAGGTGCGGCAGCCGAAGAAATCGACGCGCAAACCTTGCAGCTGAAGGTCGGCGCGTTTGCGCGTGCAAATCCGGAAGTAGCGGTCCTGATCGCAGGCGACCATCGCGTTGACTACGGCACCATCTATCAGGGCATGGTGATTTTGCAGGGCGCAGGCGTGACCAAGGTCGGGCTGATGAGCGCGCCCGCTGACGCCGTTAAAGGTCGCTGATCGCGCACCGATGGAACGACCCTCTGACTCCTGGAGAGCGCTGGCGCTTTCGCTTGGCGTTCATCTGCTGATTTTGGCGGTGATCTTCGCCGGTATGCTGTTTTCAAGCACGACGCCGCCGTTGTCGGTCGCCGGTAGCCCCATGGAAGCCACCTTGATGAGCGCGCCGGCCAACTTCAAGCCAGCTGCTGCGTCAGCGCCTCCCAAGCCGGTGACACCGGCTGCCCCGCCGCCGCAACCCAAGCCAACGCCGAAGCCGCAACAGGCCGAAACACCGCCGCAACCGCAGCCGCAAGCGCCGCTACCCAAGCCCGACACGCGCGAGACCGAGCGCGCTGCGCAACTGGCCTTGGATCAAGCCGAAAAAGCCAAACAGGAAGAGATCGAGCGCAAGCGGCAAGCGCAGATCGAGCTCGACGCCGACAAACAGCGCAAGGAAGCCGAAACCCGCGAGCGCCTGCGCGCGGAGCAGGAGGCGCGCGAAAAGGAGTTGGCAGACATCCGCCAACTACGCGAAGCGGCTGAGCGGGCGAGTAAGCTTGAGGCGGAAAAGCTCAAGCAATTGGAAGATCGAGCAAAGCCCACGGCGCCGACCAGCACGCCCAGCGAAGCGCCACCAGCGACGCAGCTGGGCAATCAGGGTCGTGACGATAGCCTGCTCGGCCGCTACAGCTTGGCGATACAAGCGGCGGTGACACAAAACTGGCGACGCCCGGACGCCACTCGGCCGGGTGTCAGCTGCGTGCTGCGCATCCTGCAAATACCCGGCGGCGAGGTCATTCAGGTCTCTGTCAGCACGCCCTGTAATGCTGACGACCCCACGCGGCGCTCAATTGAGGCGGCGGTGTTGAAAGCGCAACCGTTGCCTTACACCGGCTACGAGTCTGTCTTCCAGCGTGAAATTCGATTCAACTTCAAATACGACGGCGAATAATCCGATGAAGCGATTGCTTGCGTGCTTTTCTGCGACCTTTTTTGCCTTGGCGTTCAGCATGACGGCGAGCGCCCAAGGGCTCGAAATCGAGATCAACAAGGGAAACGCCGCGGCAACGCCGATCGCGGTGGTGCCGATGGAATACGTCGGTGTTGGCGCATTGCCTGAAACCGATGTGGCGGCAGTGATTCGCGGCGACCTCAATCGATCCGGCGCGTTCAATGCCCTTTCAGAGACCGACGTGATCGAACGCCCGCAGCGTTTCGCCGACGTCAATTTCGCGACTTGGCGCCTCTTGCGACAAGACTTTCTCGTCGTTGGCCGCATGCTCGATGCCCCCGAGGGTGGCTATCGGGTCGAGTTCGAGTTGCTCGACGTCGCCAAGCAGGAGCCAATGTTGCGGCTCGCTTTGTCGGGTCGCTCCGGCAACCTTCGCGATGTCGCCCATCAAGTCGCCGACAAGATTTACGAGAAGATTCTCGGCGTGCGCGGCGCATTCTGGACGCGCATTGCCTACGTGACCGCCACTGGGCTGGGTCAGAACATCCAATATGCGCTGATGGTGGCTGACTCGGATGGCCACAATCCGCAGACCGTGGTGCGCTCGCGCGAGCCGCTGTTGTCGCCGGCGTGGAGTCCGGATGGCCAACGCCTAGCGTATGTAAGTTTCGAGCGCGGTAATTCTTCGATCTACATCCAGGAAATCACCACCGGTGCGCGCGAAGCGGTGGCCAGCTTCCGCGGCATCAATGGCGCGCCTTCGTTCTCGCCAGATGGCAGCCGTTTGGCGCTTACCTTGTCGCGCAGCGGCAATCCGGAAATTCACATCATGGACTTGGGCAGTCGCGCGCTTACCCAGATCACCCGCCATTGGGGTATCGATACCGAGCCCACCTGGACGCCCGATGGTCGCGAGATTCTGTTTACTTCAGACCGTTCAGGCAAACCGCAAATCTATCGGGTTTCAGCCGCCGGCGGCGAAGCGCAACGGGTGACTTCCAGTGGCGAATACAACGCGCGCGTGACCGTTTGCTGTGATGGCAAGAAGATCGCGGTGGCGCAAGGTGGCGGAAACGTTTATCGTATAGCGGTTTTTGATAGAACTTTTGGCGAGCCGGGCCAGGTTTCGGTGTTGTCACCGGGTAATCTGGACGAATCGCCAAGCTTTGCACCCAACGGCAGCATGGTGCTCTACGCCTCCCGCGAAGGTAAGCGTGGCGTGCTTTATGCCGTTTCCGCCGATGGACGCGTGCGGCAGCGGTTGGTTCTCGCCGACGGTGACGTCAGAGAGCCCGCGTGGTCGCCATTCCGGCAGCGCTGAGTGGGTTACTTAGTTCGATGAAGTTGTAAAAAGTTCTGCAAGGTTTTCTGCAAAAGTTCTGCAAAAGTTCTGCAAAAGTTCTTCTAAAGAGCCTCAACAAAAATAGCTGCAAGCCCTAACCCCGTTTACTTCCCCGTTAGATAGGTAAAAAGTGATGAACAATACGACTCGCCTCCTGCTCGCCGCCGCCATCTGCGTTTCGATGGCTGCTTGCACCAAGAAGACCAAGCCAGATATGGCTGATTCCGCGCCGACCCCGACCTCGCCGGCCGCCACTGCGCCGGTCAGCAATGGCATGTTCACCGAGGGCGACCTCGACACCGATAGCTGCCTGCGTCAGCGCGTTGTCTACTTCGATTACGACCAAGCCAATATCCGCAGCGAATTCGCCGCGCAGATGTCCTGCCACGCCAAGTACCTGCGTGACCGTCCGTCGGCCCGCATCACCTTGGAAGGCCACGCCGACGAGCGCGGTAGCCGTGAATACAACATCGGCCTCGGCGAGCGTCGCGGTAACGCGGTCAATGGTGCGCTGACTGCCAATGGCGGCGCGGCCAGCCAGTTGTCCGTCGTCAGCTACGGCGAAGAGCGTCCGACCTGCAACGATTCGATGGACGATTGCTGGGGCAAGAACCGTCGCGTTGAGATCGTCTACACCGCTCGCTAATGCGCGCATCGTATTTGTTGGTGCGACT
>JBBQQV010000167.1:0-6878 GCA_038215505.1 Lysobacterales bacterium | reverse complement strand
CAGCGCAGCCTGCGCGTGGTAATTGTCCAGCGTTCGCTTGGATTCGATGAACTCGATCAGGCCGCCAGCATCGCTTTCAACCAGCTGCTTCTTGGCTTTGACCCAATCCGCCGCACCCAGCGGTTTTTTCTCATGCGCATTGATTCGGACCAGACTTCCCAGGGCGCTGATACTGACGCCGCTCAAGGCATTGGCGGCTGCCTCGTCGCCACTCTCCGCATTGAACGCGGCCGGGTAGTCGAGTCGCATCTGCGCCAACGCACGCCTAAGCACACTCGCGTCCGGCAATGGCACACGGACGCGCGCGACGCGTGGGTTGAAGGCGATTTGCGGATGCAGGTCGTTGAGGTTGTCGGCGATCAAGAAGCTGGCGAATGCCAAGTCGGTGAACGGCGGTTCGCTGGCCCAGTCGCGGATCAGGCTGGCCAGACTGGCGATATCGAAATCGCCAGCGCGACCGCCCGGCAGCAATTGATCCGCACCCCGCACGATGATCGCCACGTGCTCGATTTCAACCCGCCCAAGCGCGGTCAGATTGGCGCGGTAGCGCAGGTAGCGACTCACCCACTCGACCGCTGCACGTGGCTCCCGCGGCCACGGCCCCATTTCCTTCGCGGCAGGCCAGCTGGCGAAGCGTTCGCCACCGCGAATCAGACCCAGACCATTGCCAGGATCGTAGGAGAACAACAGATCGAAACTGCCCAATAGCTGGGCGTCCAAATAACGACTCAAGCCAACCAGCCGGCCCGCCAGCGGAAACCGATCGGCCACATTGCCGTAGAGAATGAACTGCCCGTGCGCGCCACTCTCGTAGCCCAGCGCAAGCTCAGCGATCCACTCGGGCGCGTCAGCGGCAATCGGCATTGGCGTGCCTACTGCGCGGCGGAATCAGCTTGGCGTTCACCGCCCATGCTGCGTGACGCCGGCGCAGCGGCCACTTCCGGCTCACCCAAACTGATGCCTTCGGCGGCCGCAAAGTCAGCTAAGGCCTGATCGGCCAGCGCGCTTTGCTCGGCTTCCTTGATATTGACCTCGCTCATATCCATCGAATCGCGAGCCACGCGCGCGCGACCGGCCGCCTTGTTGCGCTCTTCTTCAACCATCTCGTGCAAGCGATTCAAGCTGTCGCCCGAGCCACCGATGCTGCCGATCATGCCCGAGGCCATTTCGGTCATCTCGGCCATGGCGTTCTTCATCTTCATGTCGTTGAGCGCGCCCTTCAGACTCTCGATCTTCGAGCGAGCGGCGTTGACGGCCACATCGCGTGCCTTCAGCAGATTCTTGTAGGTCTCGTCGGCCTGGGCCATCTGCCGGCGGTTTTCTTCCAGATCGCGAGTGATGCTTTGCAAACGCAATGCGTTCTGCGCGGCTGCCGATTTGTTGCCAGCGCGCAGATGCGCCGTGGTCCGAGCGCGCAGTTCCTTTTCCTCGACTTCCAGCTTGCGGACTTGCCCGATCAGCCGCTCAGCCAACCCAGCATGGGCGGCCAAGCCTTGATTGAAGCTGGAAATCTGCTTGCGCAAATTCTCTTGCTCAAGCTCAAGCAGCGCCTCGGGGTTGCGCTTTTCCATACCTTTGATGAAAAGCGACATGAAGCCCTTCACCAGATTCGCCAGTCGCTGAAACATGTCGTCTCCTAATCAAGTCAATAGCGGCAGATGGTTGCCAGCGGTCAGCCCGCGTCAGCTGCAGGGCACTCGCCGCTGCTTTGCGCCGCCCAGCTTACGCAGCCCGGCGCGTCGAATCCATTCCAGCAACGCTGCCAACGACGCCCATGCGCCGCCAACGTGACGCAGCCAACGTGCGATGCGGTAAGCGCACATGCGACGATTCGGCCATGGAAACTGCACTGAATCGCCGCGCCGTCGTGGTGGGCGGCGGACCTGCCGGCTTGATGGCCGCAGAAACACTGCGCGAACGGGGCGTTGAAGTCGATCTCTTCGACAGCAAGGGTTCGTTGGGCCGCAAGTTCCTCATCGCCGGCAAAGGTGGCTTGAACCTCACCCACAGCGAGCCGGCTGAGCGCTTTCTGGACCGCTTTGGAGCGCGTGCGAAACAGGTCGAACCGTGGCTACGCGAGTTTGACGCCGATGCACTGCGCAGCTGGGCGCAGCAGCTTGGCGTTGCGACCTTCGTCGGAAGCTCGGGGCGGGTGTTTCCCATCGACCTCAAGGCTGCTCCTCTTTTGCGCGGCTGGCTGCGGCGACTGCGCGCCAGCGGTGTTCGGGTGCATGTCCAGCATCGCTGTATGGGATGGTCCGACGACGGTGCGCTGCGCTTTGAGACTGCCGAAGGCGAAGTTCGGCATCACACTGATGTCGTCGTGTTGGCGCTTGGTGGTGGAAGTTGGTCCAAGCTGGGTTCAGATGGCGCGTGGGTCGACTGGTTGCGTGCGCGCGCGGTCGACATCGCACCTTTGCTGCCTTCCAACTGCGGATTCGCGGCGCACTGGAGCCCACATCTGATCGGACGCTACGCCGGCCAGCCGCTGAAGCCGGTGCGAATCAGCTTTATCGATCACGCTGGCGTCTCGCACAGCCAGCGCGGCGAATTGATGGTTACTGAGCATGGCTTGGAGGGCAGCTTGGTCTACGCGCTCTCGGCACCCCTTCGCGACACCATCGCCAAGCTCGGAGCAGTGACGATCGAGCTGGATCTGGATCCGGAACGCTCGCTTGAAATGCTCGCCCGTGCGCTGTCCAGTCCCCGCGGCAAACACTCGATGAGCGAACATCTGCGTCGTCGGGTCGGCATCGAGGGCGTACGCGCCGGACTTTTGCATGAAGCGGTGGGCAGAGTATTGCCCAATGATCCGACCGCGTTGGCGAGCGCAATCAAGCGGGTCGTTGTCACCTTGCACGCCACCCGCCCACTGGATGAAGCGATCAGCAGCGCCGGCGGCGTAAGTTTCGAGGGTCTCGATCAGGCATTGATGGTGAAGGCTTTGCCCGGCGTGTTCTGTTGTGGCGAGATGCTTGACTGGGAAGCACCGACGGGTGGTTATCTGCTGACAGCTTCGATGGCCAGCGGTCGAATTGCCGGCAAGGGTGCCGCCGCCTGGTTGCAGAACCAACTGATTGCATGAGTGTTCACTGCGCTTATTTCGATGCGCAACGCTGTCGCTCATGCAGCGACATCGAGCTGCCATACGCCGATCAATTGGCGCGTAAGCAGCTTGGCCTGCAAAAGCAGCTGGCTGACTGGCCGGATTTGCACTGGTTGCCGCCGGTGGCCAGCGCCGTGAGGGGCTTTCGCAGCAAGGCCAAGATGGCCGTTGGCGGCAGCGTGGAGTCACCGACGCTGGGTTTGCTCGATGCGCAAGGCCATGCTGAAGATCTCGCTGACTGCTTGTTGTATCCGCCCGCCCTGTCGATTGCATTTTCGCCGATCAAACGATTCATCGGCGCAGCGCGGCTGACACCCTACGACATCACCAGTCGCCGCGGCGAGCTGAAGTTCGTTTTGCTGACGTTGGCCGAAAACTCCGGCGAATTGATGCTGCGCTTTGTGCTGCGCTCCCGTGAAGCGTTGGGACGCATGCAACTTGCGCTGCCGTCTCTGCGCGCCAATCTGCCGCAACTGCGCGTCATCTCGGCCAACTTGCAGCCCGTGCCCGCCGCCATCATTGAAGGCAGTGAAGAGATTGCACTGAGCGAATGCCAGCATCTGCGCATCGAGCTCAATGGCGTGCCGTTTTTCCTGCGTCCACGCGGGTTTTTTCAGACCAACCAGCCAGTGGCGGCCGCACTCTATCGGCAAGCGCAAGATTGGGTGTCGCATTGCGCGCCGACACGCGTATGGGATCTTTTCTGTGGGGTCGGCGGTTTCGCCGCCCACTGTTCCGACGAGTCGCGCGCCGTGCACGGCATCGAGCTTTCGGAAGAAGCCATCGAAGGTGCACGCCTGTGCGCTAGCGAAATGGGTCTGCCAAAGCTGACATTCGAGGCTCGCGACGCTGCCGCGCAATTGACCTTTCCTGTCGATGGCTGTCCGGATCTTGTCATCGTCAACCCACCGCGCCGCGGTATTGGCAGCGATCTCTGCGCCGCGCTCGACTCAAGCAGCGTAGGCTGGCTGATCTACTCGAGCTGCAATCCAGTGAGTTTGGCCGCTGATCTACGCCGAATGCCCAGTTTGCAACCGCGAGAAGCCCGATTGCTGGATATGTTTCCGCATACCAGTCACAGCGAGACCTTGGTGCTGCTTGAGCGAGGCTAGCGCCCTTCTGTTCAGCATGCTGCTGGAGAAAATCGGGCCACATCCGTAGGCTTTGTGATCTATTCGTGATGGCAACACGCCGGAAAACTCGCAGTGACTAACGAACGTCGCTTGGGCGATGAAGCACGCAGTGCGCTCAAACGCCAACTCAATGAGGACCAGCGCATCGCGCTGGCCGAGATTGAGCGCTATGGCTGGGAGCTGAAATTCATTCGGCATCCGCCTTTTGCGCCCGCTGTGGCGGTGGCGTAAGACAGCGGAAAGAAGAAATTTGTGGTGATCGAGCCGAATGGTCGGCTCAACGATCAAGCGAATTTCAAGATTCGGCCATGAGGTTTGCGGGGCTCGGTTTGGGTGGGCATTGGTATGCACCGCGCATCCGGTTGCATTGGCGTAATTCCGACGCCTACCGGAATTTCGCTTTTCTAGCTTCGCTCGCGAAATTGATGTTTCGAGGCCGGGTTTCGTCCGCCTCTTCAGCGGCCAAAACTTTGCCTTGAAGCAAAGACAAGCGAGAGGAGCAAGAAGCTGGATGCCAGCGTCCGCCGAACGGCGATAGTCGACATCGAAACCATCGCCAACTAAGCGAAAACCAAACCATAGCAGCCACGACGCCCATCTCTGGGCGTCGTGGCGCATTCAACAAGACTTCAACCGATCAAACCACGCCCTGCGCAATCATCGCATCGGCGACTTTGACGAAGCCGCCGATGTTGGCACCCTTCACATAGTCGACGTACTTGTCGCCGCTGCCCGCCACGCCGCCGTAACGCACGCAGCGGTCGTGAATGTTGCCCATGATGTCGCGCAGCAGTTTTTGCAGTTCTTCTTCTTTCCAAGTGATGCGCGCCGAGTTCTGGCTCATTTCCAGGCCGGACACGCCGACGCCGCCGGCATTGGCCGCCTTGCCTGGCGCAAACATGACTCGCGCCTCCTGGAACAGATGCACCGCGTCAAGCTCGGTCGGCATGTTGGCGCCTTCTGCGACCGCGAGCACGCCATTGGCAATCATGGTCTTGGCGTCGTCGGCGCTGACCTCGTTCTGCGTCGCGCAGGGGAAGGCCAAGGTACCGGGGATCACCCACGGCCGCGCCGCATTGCCGTGATATTGCGCGCCAAACTTGGTGGCATATTCCTCGATGCGGCCACGACGCTTGTTCTTCAGCTCCTTTACGAACTCGAGCTTCTCTTGAGTGATGCCATCTTTGTCGTAGATGAAACCATCAGAGTCGCTCAAGGTGACCGGCTTGGCACCCAAATGCAGCAGCTTCTCAACTGCGTGCTGAGCCACGTTGCCCGAGCCTGAAACGATAGCGATGTGGCCATCTGGCGTCTTGCCGACGTGCTTCAGCATGTCCTGCATGAAGTACACCGCACCGTAACCAGTCGCCTCGGTGCGGATCGGGCTGCCGCCGTACTCCAAGCCCTTGCCGGTCAACACACCGACGTAGCGGTTGGTGATGCGCTTGTACTGGCCAAACATGTAACCAATCTCGCGCCCACCGACGCCGATATCACCGGCCGGCACGTCCACGTCTTCGCCGACATGCCGATACAGCTCGGTCATGAAGCTCTGGCAAAAACGCATGATCTCGTTGTCGGATTTTCCCTTCGGATTGAAGTTGGAACCACCCTTGCCGCCACCCATCGGCAAGCCGGTCAACGCATTCTTGAAGGTCTGCTCGAAAGCCAGGAACTTCAGGATTCCCTGATTCACCGAAGGGTGAAAACGAATGCCGCCTTTGTAAGGACCGATAGCATTGTTGTTCTGGATGCGATAGCCGCGATTGACGCGCACGTGGCCGGCGTCGTCTTGCCAGCACACGCGGAAGGAGACCACGCGGTCTGGCTCGGCCATGCGCTCGAGAATCTGATGATCGTGGTACTTCAAATTGTCGCGCACGTGGTCGAGGACCGATGCGGCAACTTCCTTTACTGCTTGAATAAACTCTGGCTGTCCCGGATTGCGTTTGTCGACCCCATCGACAAACTCTTCGAGTGACGGTACCTGTTCACGCCCCATAGCATGCTCCCCTGGTCAGATCGCTGACTCGCCCATTGCGAGGGTGCCAACGATACTCCGGTTGCAGGGGAATTTTGATGTCTTGGCAGCAGCTGGCGGCGAAGTGCGCGCGTTTTCGTTGCTGCCCGCAGACATCCGCTGCCGGCACTGAACTCGCCGCGAATCAGCCGTTGGACAGGGTCACTTTGTTGCGGCCCGTGCGTTTGGATTCGTAAAGCGCGGCGTCGGCGCGCGAGTACAGCACGTCGGCGCTGACGTCCGAGCCCAAAGAGGCGATGGCCACGCCGACACTCACGGTAACCGGAATGCGTTGGTCGCCTTCCTCGATCAGCAAGGCCGCCAGCGCTTCGCGCAAGACCTCCGCCACTTTTGCGCCTTCTTCCATGCCGCTGTCGGGAAGCAATACGGCAAATTCTTCTCCGCCGATGCGACCGACCAGATCCGAGGTGCGTACGCGATCCACCATCAGCTTCGACACTGCAATCAATACGCGATCACCAATGGGATGACCCCACTTATCATTGATCAGCTTGAAGTGATCGACATCGATCACCAGCAAGGCGACGCTGCGACCGCGCTGCGCGCCAGCAAACTCGCGTTCCATTGCCGCGCGGAAAAAGCGCCGATTGGCGAGACT
>JBBQQV010000166.1:0-6935 GCA_038215505.1 Lysobacterales bacterium | reverse complement strand
CTCACGCCCCCAATGCGCGGCTTCCGCCGCTCCCACGAAAGCTGGCGGTAGCTCAACTGCACGGGTGGCAGCGCATTTCTCGTTGCCGAGGCTTTGCAAGGCTTCTGTGGGAGTGGCGGGAGCCGCGAAATGATCAGCCTCGTAGCAACATCCTTCGCGGCTTCCGCCGCTCCCACAAAAGCTGGCGGTAGCTCAACTGCACGAGTGGCAGCACATTTGTCCTTGCACTGCAAAGCACCTCCCGCTTCCACACGCCATCGCTTCTCGCATTGCGAGAACGCATGCAAACATCGATCATGCCTGCGGCCAGCGATGTCGCGGCCAACAGCAATACGCGCGCTGCGGCAACGCTTGCGCCTAGATGGGGAACTCCATGCACCAGTGGTACTACGCGATTGACGGTCAACAATTGGGGCCGGTCGGGAGTGAGCGCATCGTCGCCCTGCACGCCCAAGGCAAGCTCGATGCCGCCAGCCTGGTGTGGCGCGATGGCATGGGCGACTGGCAGCCGCTATCCATGCACATGCAAAGTCTCGGCCTCATTCAGGCGACCACGGCTGTGCCCGACGCGCCGCCAACAGCGCCGCGAGCCGCGCCTGTTGCTGCCGCGGCAACACCCTACGCCCCACCGCGCGCCGCCGCTCCAGAGTTCACTCAATCCGAGTTGCAGGCACGCAGCGAATACGTGGTCCACGCGGGTTTCTTGCGCCGCTGGGCGGCTTTGATCATCGACAGCATCATCGTCGGCGTCGCCCTGATGATCGTGATGATGATGATCGCGATCCCGTTGGGATTGTTCACGTTCGACAGTGGTGGCGATGAGTTTGTGGCTGCCGCGCAAGGCATCTACTACGTGCTGTACTTCATCGCCGCGCCGCTCTACTACGCAGGCTTGGAAAGCTCGGCTGCGCAAGCCACCTTGGGCAAGCGCATCATCGGCATCAAGGTCTGCGACCTGGAAGGTCGACCGCTCAGCTTCATGCATGCCTTGGGCCGCTGGGCTGCGGCGGCCCTCAGTTATCTGACTTTGTACATCGGTTTTTTCATGGCCGGTTTCACCGCAAAAAAACAGGCCCTGCACGACCTCATTGCCAGCACTTATGTGGTGGATCGCTGGGCCTTCACCAACGAGCCCGAGCGACAAAAAACTGGACCTACAGGCTGTCTGGTGATCGCCCTGGTGTTGCTGATACCGGGCATTGCCATCCTCGGCATTCTCATGGCCATCGCCATTCCGGCCTATTCCGACTACACCGGACGCGCCCGGATTTCGGAAACGCTGTTCAGCGCGTCCTCGGCGAAGATCGCAGTCAGCGAATTCGTCGCCACTAATGGGCGTTGCCCCAGCGACTGGGCAGAACTGCAGATGGAAGCACCAAGCAGCCAGTACGTGAAGCAGATCGGGCTCGCCGAAACCGCAGACGGCCTCTGCCAGATCGATATCACCTTGGGTCCAATAGCCGACAACTACGCCACCGACGGCCAGCACATCTGGCTGCTTCGGGACCCCGATGACAATTGGACCTGCAGCTCGGATGTGCGGGCTTCGCGCTTGCCTGCGAGCTGTCGCAATTAGTGTCCGCCCTAGGCCCTGCTCTCAACCCCAATCACTTCAACGCATACCGCACCTGCAAACGCAGCCCAAGGTAAGGGTCACCTTCAGTTCCACTGTCCAAGGTGCGTTGCACTTCCAGCGGCACGTACAGCCACTCCGCGCCGACGCTCCAACGCGCATTCAACGAGCGCTGCGCGCCCACCGCCAGATATGGCAGCAGCGACCGGCTGAGCACGCGCGAGCGATCACGCACGCTGAACACCAATGCATCAACTTGCACCTCGGGCTCGCTGCGCACCGCTCCCACGGTGGCGTGCCAAGCCCACGGATCGGCATGCTTCGCGGCGGTCAGATCGAGCCCGTAATAGTTGAGGGAGATGCGGTCGCTTGACGCCGCGACACAGCCGAACGGGTTGCTGGTCGCGTCGAATGGACCGGCCAGTTCGGCAGGACAGGTGATGTCGCCTTCGACGCGACCATGCTGGCCGTACAGCCGCGCCGACAGCGACCATGCCGGCTGATCGATCACTCGCTTTCCAACCGCCAGCGCGATCAAGTCGCTGGCCTTGGTGCCGTTGATTCTCAGCGGCGGCGTGACACCCAGTTCCGCCACCCAGCCAGCGGGCAAACCCAACCACACGCGCACGCGTCCGAACACGGGCAGCTTGTTGAGGTCCTCAGCCTTTTCGCCGCCAAAACCGACACGTTGTTGTGCCGTCGTCAGGTGCGGCACCTCGGCCAGTTCGAGGGCGGTCTGCCACTCTCCCGCGTGCAATTCGGGAAGCGCTCCGAAGGCGTTCATCAACGAACTGGAGATCGCGAAATTCATCGCCCAGGCTTCCGGCCGATCCGAAGCCACCTGTTCGCGATCGGCGATCACCATTTGCGCTGATGCGGCGACAGGCAACAAAAACGCACAAGCCAAAACTATCGCGGGCAGATTTCGCAAGTTTGTTCACCCGTCGTGAGCACTTCCGGAAGTCTACTGCGAGGAAGCCTGTGAAGTGGTTTGATGGCGGGTCGAGACCCGCCCTACCGCTTGGCATCATGCACTCGGGCGAGCATGCCTTCGAGGCTGCAAAAACGACCTTGCGCGAGGTGCTCTAACGCATTGCCGGCATGCAACCGCCGGCAACCCGCACGGTCACAAGCCCGCCAAGCCGAGTCCAAAGTCGACCTTCAACAGGATGAGCAGACCAAACAGCGCAAAGATCGCAGCGGCCACGAAGCGCATCTTTGAAACCGGGAATCGCTCTGCGAGCTTCTCCCCAATGAGCACCGCCGGCACGTTGGCGGCCATCATGCCGAGCGTGGTGCCGATCGCTACCATGGCAAGGCTGCTGTATTTGGCCCCCAGCGCAACCGTGGCAAGCTGGGTCTTGTCGCCCATCTCGGCGAGAAAAAACAGCACCAGCGTGGTTAGAAATGCGCCGTATCTGGGCGGTTTCGCGCCGTCGTCATCGAGGGTGTCGGGAATCAGAGCCCAGGCCGCAAAGGCCAGAAAGGCAAGTCCAAGTACCCAACGCATCACATCGGCGCTGACATGGCCCGCGACCCAGTCGCCCACGGCCGCAGCGAACGCATGGTTGATGACGGTGGCGACGAAGATGCCGGCGATGATTCGCCAGTGCTGACCGCGAAATCGCGCGGCAAGCACGAATGACAGCAACTGGGTCTTGTCCCCGATCTCGGCAATGGCAACCATGCCAAATGAGGCGATTAATGCTTCCACGAAAATGTCCTGAGGGGCTGGCGATCTGAAAACCAATGACCCTGCCGTCCATCGCCAACCCCGGCTGTGGACAACAAGGTCAAAGGTCTCGCCCGGCAAATGCTGCGTACGCCATGGTCTGCTGACCAAGTGTGTTGACGTGCGCTCCTCCGATACGGAGGCGGCTACTCCCCAATGACGCGGCAAGCCTACCTTTCGCTAGTGTCCGTGTCTATTGAATCCATGGGTGTACGCGTCCAAAAACTGTCCTCGCGCAGTCGACTATCGCCTCGACCACGTATGCCCGACAGGCTGCCGGCAGCCTGCCGGCAGCCTAGCCCAGATGCAGCGAAGCGGAATCCGGGTTACGTTCTCGGTTCGGGATCGAACGTTGCGGGAATGCCGCCAAGTTACTTGGACAAATTGAAACAGCGCGGCGGCGGGGGCGTCATCACTTGATGTTCAATGGCCGCTAAGGATCCATGGCTGAAACCCCACAGGAGTTCACCAATGAAAAAGTCAAACAAGAAGCGGCAGGTCGGCATCGGCATCGGCATCGGCGAGGATCAACGCAAGGCCATTTCCGATGGCCTGTCGACCCTGCTGGCCGATAGCTACACCTTGTATCTGATGACTCACAACTTTCATTGGAACGTCACCGGGCCGCAGTTCAACAGCCTGCACATCATGTTCATGCAGCAGTACACCGAGCAGTGGACCGCTCTGGACGACATTGCCGAACGCATTCGCGCGCTGGGTCATCCGGCACCTGGCACTTACAAGCAGTTCGTCAAGCTCGCTTCGTTCAAGGAAGTCGAGGGTGTGCCCAAGGCTGACGACATGATCGTGCATCTGGTCGAAGCGCAAGAAGCCACGGCGCGCACGGCGCGCAGCCTGTTTCCGTTGGTTGAGAAGAATAACGACCAACCCACCGCAGACTTGCTGACCCGTCGACTGGAAGTCCACGAGAAGACCGCGTGGATGCTGCGCAGTTTGCTGGAGACCTGACCGGCCTCTCAACGCGGGTTTGATCAGACTTTTGACGTCGAAACGCGCAACCAGCGCAGTTTCGACAATCGACCAGACAGCCCTGCACAGTGGCGGCCGGGATGGGTGCCCGCAGCAAGCAGAAGAACCAAGGCTGGCCGAGTTCCTTGAACAAAACGCCCGCTCCCAACGCAAAGGCGAGTGTGGTGTTGGCAAAGCGGGTACCGTTTCCAAATAATTGCGCCACATAGGTGTGCGGCAGGCTGAGCAACCAGACGGCAGCCACGAAGAACAGCACGCCCTTGATGAACAGCGCAGCGCAAATCTAGCCAAACGCGGCCTTCGGCAAGAAAGCCTTTACCGGCGCGCGATAAAGATTCAGCGCCTCTTGAGGGCGACTGAGCACGGCCCAGTGGGCGAGCAAGGTCCAAGCCAAGGCGATAGCGGAGGCCGCGCTTTGTGGCTGCGACAATTCACCGCCGACAATTCACCGTCCAGCCGCGCAGCCAATGCGACGAATATGGCGAATGCAGTGGGGATCAAGACGCCGCGCCACGCAAAGGATGGCGACCAGGCCAGCAATGTGGCGACCGCAAAACACCTGGTCGTGATACCGAAAGTGAGCTCAAACGATGCATCGAGCAAATTCGGCAGCGCGCCACCGAGCGCGGCCGCCACCACGCTAACGGCGCAAAGCGGGTTGTCCGGCAGCTTGTCTCGCCAGCGCGCTGGCAATTCCGCACGTAACCCATCGATGCCACGGGTGAGCAGGTCAGCGGCGGAAAGCACGATCAATGCGACGGCCGCGCGAACACCACCCGACTGCTTGCTTCCGGTTTGGCTGGGCGCAACACCTCCGGCAGCGAAATTTTGGCAAACTTCGGGCTTGACCCGATCTCCTTCCCCGCCTGAGCACGCGGCAAAGAACGCTTACCCTCACCGATCCATTCGCCACGCACGCCACCGATGACGACCACCAAGCTCGACGAATCTGCGGAACTGCATCAAAGCGCTTACGCCGCCATGGACAGCGGTGCGCTGACGGATGCATCGGTCGCTTTCGCTGCACTGCTGCGAAACGAGCCGGAGAACGCGTCTTACCATTACATGCGCGGGCTGGCTCACAAGTACCTGCTCGACTGGCCGACCTCGCTGCACCACAACCTGCGCGCCATTGAGCTCAGCGAAGAAGTGGGCGAAGCTGAACACTGGAATGCGGCGATCGCCGCGACCGCGCTTGGTGAATGGTCGCAAACCCGAAGACTATGGGCTGCCTGCAACGTTCGAGTACCCGAAGGAGCAGGCCCCATCGAGCACGACTATGGGGTGGCCGTGGTCCGCCTCAATCCGTGGGGCGCAGGCGAGACGCTTTTCGCGCGCCGTATCGACCCCGTGCGCGCTCGACTGCTGAACGTCCCCCTGCCCGAGAGTGGCCATCGGTTCGGTGACATCGTGCTGCATGACGGCGCTGCCACCGGCTATCGGTTCGACGGCGAAGGCGAAGGCGAAGGCAGAAAGGTGGCGGTTTTCAACGAACTGGCAAGGCTGACTGTTTCAGAGTTCCAGACCTTTGTTGTCTTCGTTAGCTGCGCGAGCCCCGACGACTTGCAAGCCTTGCTGGATGCCACCGCACCGGGCCTCGGTTACGCCGAGGATTGGACCCAAAGTGTCACTTACCACTGCCTACGCTGCAGCTACGGCACGCCGCATCGACACGACACGCCAAAAGTCGGTGATTGGCAGCCCGACCGCAACCTCGGCATCGCCGCGCAGAGTCGCAAATCAGTGGAAAAACTGCTTAAGGCTTGGGTCGCTAGCAGTAGAAACCGATCAGTTGACGGCATCGAAACGCGGGAGTGCAAACTTCCTGAGCGCGTGGATGGACATGTCTGGTGGTGCGGGCCGGACGAGGAAGACTCCGACGAGGGAGCTTCCAGCGAGCAAGTTTGACTCTCGCAGGTGTCAATCGCTTGGCCGACTTGTCTGGCTTGCACGTTAGACCCGACCCACGCCCTTCCCTTTCGATTGAAAGCACCAATGTGAGACGCCCCCATGATCTTTGCCATTCTATTTCTTGCTGCCGTTGTTTCGGCGAAACCGGATGCGGATTGCGACGCGCGCTACGCCGAACTGGTGGAACCCAGCATGGCGTTGGACTACCCACATTTCGATCAGACCGAAGGGTCGGGATTTCGAGTATTGGCTGAGGCAGGTTGTCCCCGTCAGGCGGCCGATCTCATCGAGCGATACCAAGCGCACAACGGTGCCAAACAGAGGTCGCTGATCTGGCATGTCGCGCAGCTGCGCGGCGAATCAGGACAGACCAACGAGGCTCTTGCAGCGGCGCGCGCAAGCCTGAATTCGAGCGAGGCACAGGACGCGGACTTTCGCTGGAATGCGCATGTGCGGGCCTACTTGGCGTTTTTGGACGCCGACCGTGCCGCCTTTGATGCAGCCTTGGCTGAACTTGATGCCCACCTTCAAGCGCATCAAGGCAACGCGATGAACGCTGGTTTCTGGCGAAAGCTGGAGCCGTACTTTGATCAGCGCTATGCAGAAGCAACTCGTCTGGGAATAGGCGGCGCGGAAGACTGAGCTTTGCAGTTGTGGGAGCGCCGGAAGGCGCGATTTGGCCGCCTGGATCAATCCGGTGGCGTAGAGCATCGCGCCTTCCGGCGCTCC
>JBBQQV010000165.1:0-7028 GCA_038215505.1 Lysobacterales bacterium | reverse complement strand
GGCTCAAGTGTCGCTTTGCTGGCTTCAATCATGGCTTCTATCTGTTTGAGGTCGACACGGGTAATCAACGGTTGATAAGGCTTGATCGAGTGGCTGGCCAGCGGCGCGATGCGATCCGACCAGTCAGGGACGAGTGGGTCGACATTGAGAAAGTCGGCGACCCTGGCCCAGGTCTGCGGCAGGATCGGTGCCAAGGCCAGGGCCAGATCGCGGAACGCATTGATGGCGTAGCTGCAGAACTGCTGCAGCTCGGCGGCGCGCGCCGGGTCCTTGGCCATTGTCCACGGCTGCTGCTGGGCGATGTGTTCGTTAACGTAGTCGCAGGCCTGCATCACATCACGCACCACATGCGAATAGCGGTTCCTGCGATAGTCATCAAAGCACTTCTGCAGCAGCCCTCGCGTCCGCAGCCTGTTCTCCCAGTCGCCCAACGAATCCGCCAGCCGGCCTTCGAAGCGCTTCTCGATGAAGCCGGCACAGCGACTGGCGATGTTGACGAACTTGCCAACCAGATCGGCATTGACCCGCTGGGCAAAGTCCTCGAGATCGAGGTCCAGATCTTCGACGCCGCCCGCTGAGCGCGCGGCAAAGTAGTAGCGCAGATACTCCGGCTGCAGGCCAACGTCGAGATAGGTGCGCGCCTCGATGAAGGTGCCCCGCGATTTCGACATCTTGGCGCCGTTGACGGTCAGGTAGCCGTTCACATGCAGCCGGTCGGGCAACCGGTAGCCAGCACCACTGAGCACCGCAGGCCAGAATAGGCCGTGGAAATTGACGATGTCTTTGCCGATAAAGTGGTGCAGTTCGGCGTGCTCGCCCGGGGCGAGCAGCGCGTCCAACTCGGCCGGCCCGAATCCAGGTTTCTCGCCGCTGGCCGCCAGCTGCTGCAGGCTGGTCAGATAGCCGATCGGCGCATCCAGCCACACGTAGAAGTACTTGCCCGGCGCGCCGGGAATCTCGAAGCCGAAGTAGGGCGCGTCGCGCGAAATGTCCCAGTCGCGCAGGCCACCGTCGGAGTCCAGCCACTCGCGCAACTTGGCCTTGACGCCCGAATGCGCCACATCGCCAGTCAGCCATGTGCTCAACACATCCGAGAAGTCGCCGAGTTGAAAGAAGTAGTGTTCTGATTCGCGCAGCTCAGGCGTGGCGCCAGATACCACCGAACGCGGGTTCTTCAGCTCGGTGGGCGCGTAAGTCGCCCCACAGCTCTCGCAGTTGTCGCCGTACTGGTCGGCGGTGCCGCAGTTCGGGCATTCACCGCGGATGTAGCGGTCGGGCAGGAACATCGCCTTCAGCGGGTCGTAGTATTGCTCGACCGCACGGCTGGCGATGTGCCCAGCAGCGAGTAGCGCCGCGTAAATGCGTTCGGTCAGCGCGCGGTTGCGCGGCGAGTGGGTGGAGTCGTAGCCGTCGAAATCGACCGCAAACGCAGCAAAGTCGCGCTCGTGCGCGGACTGGATGTCAGCGATGTAGTGCTCCGGCGTGAGCCCAACCTTCTCGGCCGCCAACATGATTGGCGTGCCGTGGGTGTCATCGGCGCACACAAAATGCGCGGTGCGCCCCGCCATCCGCTGCGCGCGCACCCAGATGTCGCCGTGGATATAGCCGACCAAATGACCAAGATGCAGTTGGCCGTTAGCGTAGGGCAGGGCGCAGGTGACCAGGAGCGGAGCAGAAGACATTGCGTGCGGAATGATTGAAAGCGGTCGCTGATTATCCCATTAGCCGCAGTCAACGCTGGACGCGCGACAATAGGGGTCGATTCTCACTAGCAGCCGGAGCCGCCTTGGCCATCCCAGACACCGCACTCACTGCACTCACCGTCACTGTTCGCAATGCATTGGCGGCAATGATCGATCCCAACACCGACAAAGACCTGCTCGCTGCCGGCAGTTTGAAATCGGTGCGTCGCGACGGCGACCTGCTACGCGTCAGTGTGCAAATGGGCTATCCGCTGAGCGGATGGCGCGACGCCTTGATCGCCGAGATGCGCCGTGCCGTGGCTGCCGCGTCGGCAATGCCAGTAGAGAAAGTCGCCATCGAGCTGACCAGTAAGATCAGTGCGCACGAAGTGCAAAAAGGCTTGAGTCCGTTGCCAGGCGTGAAGAATGTCATCGCGGTGGCTTCAGGCAAGGGCGGCGTAGGCAAGTCGACGACAGCGGTCAATCTTGCCTTGGCCTTGCAAGCCGAAGGCGCGCGCGTCGGCGTGTTGGATGCCGACATTTATGGTCCCAGCGTACCGCGCATGCTGGGGCTTTCGGGCAAACCCGATAGTCCGGATGGTCAGCACATCGCACCCAAGATCGGACACGGTCTGCAAGCAATGTCGATTGGACTGCTGATCGACGAAGAAACGCCAATGATCTGGCGAGGGCCCATGGTCACCCAAGCCTTGCAGCAAATGCTGTCTGAGACGTTGTGGGACACGCTGGACTACTTGATCATTGATCTGCCGCCCGGCACCGGTGACATCCAACTCACGCTGTGCCAGAAGGTGCCGGTGTCGGGTGCGATCATCGTGACCACGCCGCAGGACATCGCCCTGTTGGATGCGCGCCGCGCGCTGAAAATGTTCGAGAAAGTGGAAGTGCCGGTGCTTGGCATCGTCGAGAACATGGCCATCCATGTCTGTTCGAAATGCCACCATGCCGAGCACATTTTTGGTAGCGGCGGCGGCGAGCGCATGGCCGTGCAATACGGCGTGCCCTTGCTGGGTTCGCTGCCACTGGAGCTCTCGATCCGCGAACAGGCGGACGGCGGCTTTCCTACCGTCGCAAGCCATCCCGATTCAACCGCTACGCTTGCCTATCGGAACATCGCGCGCAGCATGGCTGCGCGTTTGGCGCTGCGCTCACGCAACAAGTCGTTCGGGCTGCCTGAGATCGTGATGCAGAACACCTGAGTTGTTTTTGTGGGGGCACCGCGAGGCGCGATGCTGTTTGCCATGCCGCCAATCGCATCGCGCCTCGCGGCGCTCCCACAACAGCAGGACTCTCAGCGGCTGCTAAACCAAGCTACCACCGTCGCCACGGCCAGCCAGCCGAGTTCAACCCAGCCGGTATTGGCCTGCACGTAAAGGTAAGCGAGGCTTGCGCTCATCTTCCAGATTGATTCGGACGGCATCATGCCAAGCAACAGGCCCACGCTTGCCGAAGCGAACAGGTAGGCTCCAGCGACGACGGTCGCCCAGGTGATCGCCAACGCAAACAAGGCACGCTCTCGACCGGGCGGAAAGCTCGCTAGCCTAAGCAACAATGCGGCGTCGAGTGCGGCCAACACGGCTACCCAGCCGCAGGGATCGCGCAACATCACGGTCAGCCCCGACCAGATGGCCGCGACCCCGGCCACCGCAGCTACCCCGGAAACAGTGGCTATCACCCGCGCCGCAATCGACGGTCGTTTGCTGACTGGGATCTCCGCTGCCGCCGCTACCGCCATGATCCTGAGGGTCGCCGTATCGAGGTCAGCTAGAATACGGGTTCGGGCGCTTTGTGGCGCCGAATTTACGTGAACGTGAATCTCCCATATGTCTTATAGCCGCACTAGCGAACCGATCAAGTTTCAACGCGACTGCCATGCCGTAATGGTTCCGCAAGGTGAGGCGGTCAATCTGCCTGCGGGCTCGGTCGGCTACATCACTCAGAGTCTGGGTGGCAGCTTCACTGTGTTCGTCGAGGGCAATCTGTTTCGCATTGCTGGTAACGATGCGGATGCCATAGGCAAACAGCCGACCGCGCCACCTGAATTGCCTGAGGGTGCAAGCGACGACGACGTGGAGTTGCTGGTGTGGAAGCAGTTGGGCACCTGTTTCGATCCCGAAATCCCGGTCAATATCGTTGATCTCGGTTTGATCTATTCGTGCACCGTTGAGCCACTGGGCGACGGCCGGCGGCGGGTGGCAATCGAGATGACATTGACCGCCCCCGGCTGTGGTATGGGCGAAGTCCTGGTGGACGATGTCCGCAGCAAGCTCGAACGCGTGCCCACCGTCGCGATCGCCGATGTCGAGCTGATCTTCGACCCGCCGTGGAACCAGTCGATGATGAGCGAAGTCGCACGGCTTGAAACCGGAATGATGTAACTCAACAAGCCATCTGCGGCTTTGGGCCGGTTTGGACCGGTTCACTTGGTCTTCTTTTTGGCCGGTGCCGAGACCAGGGTTGCGCACTTTTGTCGCTGAACCGTCATTCAGTTGTATTGATTTCATGCTGAATAGAGCTTGCGACCTGAACGGGCCGACTGCTTTCACTCCGAAGCCAGATCCCAATAGTTCGTCAAAATTCCGGCACTTGGCGGTTGAATAGATCGAGTTCGCGCTGCACTGCACAATAGTTTCTTTTGAAACAATGACTTGTGTCACAGTTTCCGCTTGACGGGATTCACAGCCGTCGCTAGCTTCGCCGCTGTTTTCGCCAATGCAAGACGGGGCGAATTCCTCATCCGAACCTCTGTGTCGACCCGTTAGTCGGGTGGCGAGAAGGATCGAACGCCCGAGCGCAAAGAGTGGCGATGCGGCTCACAGGGGCCCGGACACAGTCGGAGTGCTGTGTATCGGATGGGACACAGGAAGCTGGTTGACCGCGCAATGCGGAAACCTACCGTCGCAATCATTTGACCTCTGGGGCTCATGCACGTGCACACACGTACTTCTGTTTCGTTTCGACTCAACGCGTTGGCGATTGCCACCGCAATGGTGTTTGCCGGTGCAGCTGGCATCGCTGGTGCGCAACAGCCACCCGCTGACTCCAAGGTTCAAAATCGAGAAATCCTGGCTGACGCGGGCCAGTCCCGTTTCATTGTCATGTTTCAAGCAAACTCCGCCGCGCGCGGCAGCGCGCAGTCAATGCAAGAGACACTGAGCGGTTTTGGACGCCTGATTGGTGCCAAGATTTCCCACGACAAGCGGCTTGCGATCGGCGCCGATGTCATTGAAGTTGACGTTGCGCTTGATTCGGCGAAAGCGGGGGCATTGATGAGTGCCATCGCTGCGGATCCCAGCGTGGTGTACGTTGAACCCGACGCAATCATGACCGTTGCGCTGACCCCCAACGACACCCGCTACAGCGAGCAATGGGGCTTTTCCAGCGCCACCGCCGGCATTCGTGCGCAAGCGGCCTGGGATATCAGCACGGGCACCGGTATCCGCGTGGCCGTGATCGATACCGGCATCGTTTCGCACTCTGATTTGAATGCCAACATCGTTGGCGGATACGACTTCATCTCTGACTCTGCTGCTGCGCGTGATGGCAATGGACGCGACGCCAACCCCGCCGATCAAGGCGACTGGACCACCGGCGAGTGTGGCGCAGCAAGCAACTCAAGCTGGCACGGCACCCACGTCGCGGGCACGGTCGCTGCGGTCACCAACAACGCTACGGGCGTTGCCGGTACTGCGTTCAACGCCAAGGTGGTTCCCATTCGTGTGCTCGGCAAGTGCGGCGGCTCGCTGTCTGATATCGCCGACGCCATCGTCTGGGCGTCGGGAGGCGCTGTCAGTGGCATTCCGGCCAACGCCAATCCGGCTGAAGTCATCAACATGAGTCTGGGCGGATCAGGCGTCTGCGGCTCGACCTATCAAGCGGCCATCGACTCTGCGGTCAGCCGTGGCACCACGGTGGTGGTGGCGGCGGGCAACAGCAACGCCGACGCGGTCAACTTCCGCCCGGCCAGCTGCAACAACGTTGTCAACGTGGCCGCGATCACCAGCGCTGGCGCGAGGGCGAGTTTTTCCAACTATGGCACTTCAATCGACGTTTCTGCTCCGGGCGCCGGCATCCTTTCGACCTTGAATGCCGGCACCACCACGCCCGCGGCTGAGAGCTACGCCAGCTACAACGGCACTTCGATGGCATCGCCGCACGTCGCTGGCGTGGTCGCGCTGATGCAAGCGCAGAGCGTGCGAACGCCAGCGCAAGTGGAAGCACAATTGAAGAGCACCGCATACGCCTTGCCGGGAGCGTGCACCGGCGGTTGCGGCGCGGGCATCGTCAACGCACAGGCGGCTCTGGGCGGCACACCACCGCCACCACCGCCAACCGGTGGCACGCTGAGCAAAGGTGTGGCGGCGGCAAACCTGACGGCCACCACGGGCAATGCGGTGAACTACACCATGCTGGTGCCCGCCGGCTCGACCAACCTCACTTTTGTCACCTCGGGCGGCACCGGCGATTCGGACATGTACGTGAAGTTCGGCAGCGCGCCGACCGACACCGTGTATGACTGCCGCCCGTATGCCTCGGGCAATGCGGAGACCTGCACTTTCGCGGCACCCTCGGCCGGCACCTATTACGTCCGATTGAAGGCATACACGACCTTCGCTGGGCTCAGCCTGGTGGGCAACTACAGCACTGCCAGCGGTGGCGGCACCCAGACTTACAGCAATGGTACCGATGTCACTATCGTCGACAATGCGACCGTTGAATCGTCGATTGCCGTTGCTGGCCGCAGCGGCAACGCGGGGGCTTCAAGCAAAGTGGATGTGAACATCCTGCACACCTACAAGGGTGACCTGAAGGTCGACCTAGTGGCACCGGACGGCAGTGTCTATGGGTTGCATAACCGCACGGGCGGCAGCGCTGACAACATCATCACGCAGTTCACTGTGAATCTTTCGACGGAGGCCTTGAACGGCACCTGGAAGCTGCGGGTAAATGACAACGCGCGTGGCGACGTTGGCAGAATCGATAGCTGGGGTCTGGTGTTCTAAGCCTGATCTCTTGGCGCAGTCGTCAAATCAAACCCCGGCCTCGCGCCGGGGTTTTTCTTTGTGTGCTCAGTGGTATTGAATGATCTTGGTAAGCGCAGCGCGATCACCGCTGAAGTGGCGAGTGCGGCTGCAAACCAATTGCCAAAACGTTGCCGGCCAACCGAGCTTATGGCGCGTTCGCTTTCGAAGCACGGGCCACCTCGAAAGTTTTCGGCTTCAACGCAACCTGCTTGATCGAGGCTTAAATTCCCTCAAACCGATTGGCAGCAACATTCTTGCGCACGGCGGCGGGATCCCAGATGCGTCCGTTCATGGCGATGTA
>JBBQQV010000164.1:0-7083 GCA_038215505.1 Lysobacterales bacterium | reverse complement strand
TTCCTGAACATCAACACCGACAGCTTCGCAGTCTCGCGCCCCATCGGGCCAAACAAATCGCATGGTGCGTGCGGCAGAGGCCGCGCCATCAATGAGTTCCAGCGGCTCCGGCACAAAGTACAGCTGCAGTTCTTTGCGAACACCACCGTTGTCACCGCTGTCGGCGATCAGCAGCCAGCGCTTGTCGCCGTCGCGATAGCTGGCCATGTCTTCCCAGTCAAAATTGGCCGCATTGTCGATGCGCACGCGGGCGCGGCGGTTGGCTTGCGCATCGATGGCGTAAATGTCGGCGCTGTTGCCACTGTCGTTGTGTGTCCACAGGATGCCGGGGTGAACATTGGAAGCGGCCAAGCCACTGGCTTCCGCGATCGCTGAATCGGTTATCAAACCTGCCAGCCGAGCTTTACCCGGCGTCAATTCGCTGGGAGCCGCAGCAATCGACGCGCTGAATGCAAGGGCGGCAAGTAAGCACAACCGCGCACACGTCGGTATGCGAATCATTGTTTTGTTCGCTTGATACTGTCGATATGCAAGCGACCGAGCAGGTTCAGGCCGGCATAAAAATTGAATGGGTCGCCATCACCGACGTCTAAGGCCAGATGCCCTGCTCCAAAGTGGGGAAGCGCGGCATCAAACCCATGCCAGCGCTCGTCGACCCAAGCGTATACCCAGGCGTGCGGCACAAACACGGCGCGTCGGCCAGCAAACGATGGCACGTAGGCAAGCCCGCTGGCGACACGGGTAGGTATTCCCAGGGATCGACCCAAGGCGGCCAGCAGCAGCGCGTGTTCGGTACAGTCGCCTTCTGCCAGCTCAATGGTTTCGAGTGCTGATGCATAACCGATGCGCAGCGATTTTGTGACAATGTGACGAGAGACTGCGGACTCCAGACGACGCATCGTATCTGCGTCCGAACTGGATTCGTCTGCAAAACTCTTGGCCAGTGCGATCACCGCCGGATGGTCGCTTTGCAACCAACGATTGGGCGCGAGGTCGCTGGCACCAGGCGGGCGATCTGCACTTCCGCTTGGATCGACCGTGATCAGCATCGAGCTGACCCCGATATCGCGCTGCTGTCCCGGTAAATCGGCAGCCAGCGGGGCTGGACCCCCAAAGTTTATCTGGTAGCTCAGCCTGCGTTTGCGATCTCGCTGCGACAAGGCACGCGGCGATTGCACCGTGGTGGCCGCCAACAGATCAACGGCTTGATTGGGCGCTTGCGCGCAGGCTTGGTCGCAGGCAATGACGTCGAGAATTACCCCCAGCATCGGCATGTGCATCCGCCGTAAACTGAAGTCACTGGGGTCCACCCAGACCTCGCTCACCACCCGTGTGCCGGCAGCGTTCAAGGTCTGCCGCAGCGCGAGCGCTCGCTCGCTGGCGTCAAACAGCTCGATATTCTGGTAGCCAATGACTTCGGTTTCGAGCGGCAGCGCTTGCAATGCGTCGATATCGAAGTGCATGACGCTATGTCTGACACCCGCCTGGTCCCCCGCGTGCAATGCTGCCAGCCGCTCGCCCTCGACCAACAACGCGCCAGCCGGCCAATTGATGGTTTGCTCAAGCAAGCGTTCGCCCTGACGGACGCGAATGCTGGCAATGCCGGCGCTGATTTCGCCCTCGGTTTCGATTCGACCGCCGCCCGTATCGAGCACGTTCACAAACCCTAGCGGGTCACCGTCGAGGCTTTCTCGGGTGGTCTGTTCGCTGTGAATCGGCAGCGCTTGGCCATCGCGCTGCAACTCCAACTGCATGACCTGACGGGTGTTCACACCGGCTTCGTTGGTGGTGCGGGTGGTCGCGATGTGGCCAATCTTGCGACCGTCCAAATGCACGCTGTACCAATCCTCACGTGTGGCTGCGTTGATTGAGCTTGAGCCAAAACCAAGCATCACCAGCAGCAACCAGATTGCCGCCGGCAGCGATGGTCGACGGGTCTGCTTCATTGGCAGGATCGGCAAACGTCGTGCCGCCAGATGACTTGCAATTCGACTCATGGGTCGCTGAGTTTCAGTTCGCTGCCGTCGCGAGCCGCAGGTCCACCCATACCATCCGATGGTCACTCGCTTGCAGCCACTGAGCTTCGGGACGGTCGGATGGTGGCCAGAACACACCGCTGCGAATCACCTCAAATCCCACCGACGGCAGCACGTAGTCGATGCGCATGTTGCCAGCGCGGAGCCCAAAGGTGCCGGTGTGTTGGGCGGCTGGCGTTCGCTTGCTGGCGGCCAGCTCGGGGTCTGCGGTCGTGGCTGTGGCTGCGCCGGTACTGGTCGGCGCGACCATGGGCAGCACGCGCGGGTGCCCAATCAGCTGGGTTATTGCGCCGGCGATGCTTTCGCCGTCCAGCGGGTCAGCGTTGTAGTCGCCGGCGATGACGAAGCGTGCATTGGCGTCCAAGCCACCGCAGCGGTCGCTGTCATCGCAAAGCCAGGTCGTGTCGGCGTTCGTCAGGTACTCCGCCCACAGCCTGATCTCATCAAAGTTCCGGCGACCGTTACGGTCTTCTTTGCCATCGAATACCGGAGGCGTGGGGTGCGCGGTCAGAAAGTGCAGGGTTCCGAGCGGAGTCTGCACAGGCACGTCCCAATGCGACTTGGACGACAGGCGCAGTTGTTGCCAGGTTTCGTCCGCATACCAAGCTGTCTTGTTGTCCGGCATTCGTGGCGCAAGCGCGCCCGGCATTGCACTCCAGCGCAGTTGTTGAAATGTGCGCACGTGCTCGCGGTCAATCGGGTAGCGCGAGAACACCAACATGCCGTATTGACCGGGGTGCATACCAAAACCCCAGGCGTCACCCGGACCATCGGTTTGACCATCGCCGGTCAGGTCCAGGCCACTGGCAACACCCGTGTTAACCGGCGCTTGGAAGCGATGCGCGTAGCTGATCGCGCGCTCGCCAAATTGGCCTTCGCCCAAATATCGACTGACGAACAGCTCGGCCGCTTTTCCATCAATGTCATAGTCAAACTCATTGAGCAGGACAAGATCAGGCCGAACGCGTTGGATGACCGCAGCGACCTGCCTGGCGGCGAGGTGATCGCCACTCAATTGCCGGATCAAACCACCCGCTTCGTTGTGGTTGAGCGAGGTGTTGAACGTGGCCACACGCAGCGGGCGCATCAGGCTACCGCTCAGACTTTCATTGGCTGCCGAAGGTACGGCAATAGCAGACAGGGCGAGCGCAAGCGCCACGAAAAACGCAGAGGATATTTGCATGCGCTAGATTCTCGCATGGGCTTATGCGTGCGCGCTGGAGGTCTGCTTGCACCAGCCAGAGGCAGTCAGTATTTCAGCCGGCCGAAAGCCTGATTTGTAGGCCATTTTCGGATGGCCGTCGATCCAGAAACCAAGGTAAACATGAGTTCGCCCGCTGCGTTTGGCCCATTCGATCTGCCGCAGTACGGCCAGTGTGCCCAGCCCACGGCTGGCGAGTTCAGGATCGTAAAATGTGTAGACCGCTGACAGCGCGTCCGGCAGCACATCGGTTGCCGCCACCGCCAGTAGTCGGCCTTCTTCGCGAAACTCGAAAAAACGTGTTGGACTCCATTCGCTGGTCAGGAACGAGTCGAACTCATCGCCACCGCTGGCCTCCATTCCGCCACCGGGATGCCGCCCGCTCAAGTAACGGCGATATAGCGAAAAGCTCTCGCTGCTGCGGCGCGCAGGTTGATCGATCATGCCAACGCGCGCATTGCGGGCGAGGCAGCGCTTCTGACTGCGCGTCGGGACAAAGTTCGCGACCGCTACGCGCAGCGCGACGCAGGCCTGGCACGCAGCGCAGCGTGGTCGGTAGACATGTCTACCAGAACGTCGAAAGCCCAACGCCAGCATGTGCGGATAGGCCTGTGGCAAGGCAGGGTCATCTGGATCGAGGATGACGTCGCGCGCAATCCGCTGCGGCCAATAGCCGCAGGCGTGTTCTTGGGTCTGGAATAGTTTGATGCTGGCGTCCCGCATCAGCCGATGCTAACGCGGATGCCGATTCACTTTTCGAATGGAGAGCGGTTTCTGCCAAGTTCGAAGATGGTCAGCCAACAGCGGGCCAACCGTCCGTTTGAATGGCGGGCAATCAATGCCCGCCCATCAGGGCCAAACCGCCGGCAATGCCCGCCGAGCCCAGAATGACGCCAATCACCATTCCCCACCATGCGTACTTGCGTTCAGTGGCACGGGCAATGCGGGCACCGATGGGGTCGTTGCGGGCCTCGATGGCGTGGCGACGGGCAAGAATGCGTGGCAGCCACACCAGGTTCATTGCTCCTAAGGCCACGATCAGGGCGGCGAACACTGCGGTCGGTCCCCAGATGCCATGTGAAAGCGCGCCGTAGGACATCAAACCGGTCAACAGGACGACAAGAACCACACCGGCTACCGCAAACCAGGAAAGCTGACGCTTTTCTTCCGCATCAATTGCGGTGATCCAGTGCCTGCGCACGCCGAACACTACCGCGGCGATACCAACCACCAGCGCAAACAGCACGCCACCCGCCAGGCCGAACAACAGACGCGAAGCGCCCTTGCCGGCGATGCCGGTGCCAAGCATGAATTTGCTGATGCCTTTACCAACCGCTGCCGCGCTACCCGCTGCGACGGCGGCTGCGGCGGGCTGACTGACCGTCAGGCCCGCGATCACCAAGGTGGTGAATGCGACGCCCGGCGCGGTGGCCAACGCCGCACGGCCCAAGCGCTCGAGCAGCTCGTCGCGCAAACTCATGCGTGCCCGTGACAGGCGTTTGCGCACCGCTGCGTCCTGCATGCCCAGCAGGGTTGCAACGTGTTTGGACGACTGACCCTCACGGTAGTAAATCAACAGGATCTCGCGCGTCTCTTCCGGCAAGTTGTCGATCAGTTCGGCAACGACTGCTTCCTCGTGTTGGCGCGAGAGCAGGTCGGGATGGTCGGGCGTGGGATCCGCGACCACCGCCAATATCGTGTCCATGTCGCCGTCGTAACGTTTCTCCGTGACCCGCCGACGCAAATGATCGCGCGCCAGATTGCGGGTGATTTGCCGCAGCCACGGCAGAAAGCTTGAGGAGCTGCGCAGACTCTTCAAGTTGGTCCACGCATTTAGAAAAGCATCTTGTGCAATGTCTTCCGACGCTTGGATGTCGCGCACGATAGACAGCGCGATGGAAGTGATACCGCGTTGGCAACCCGTGACGATTTGCCCATAGGCAACCTGATCGCCGGTTTGAGCGGCGGGCAGGTGCAGTTCGATCAGGCTTAGCAGAGCTTCAGATGACATCGGCGTGGGGTGAGGGCGACAGGTATGTTCGTGACGCGACCTTCGCACGATTGTGACAGACGCCAATGACGTCACCCGCTTGCTGGCTTGCAGTGCCGTTCTCAGCGAAGGGTCGCGAATCGGTTGCGATCCAGATTCCGTCAATTCACTCCAGCAGTGCGGCAGATCGGTCACATCGATCTGCCGCCTGTTTGCTACCAGATCGCTACCTTGGCTTCGCCTTGACGCACCATCGCATCACCGGGCTTGCAGTCAAACGCCGCCGCGAATTGCGCCATGTTGGACGGTGCCCCGATCGCGCGGAAGTTGGCGGGCGCGTGCGGGTCGGTGGTCAGGCGCACCTTCAATTCCTCCGGCTTGAAATTGCGGCGCCACACCACCGCCCAGTTCATGAAGAAGCGCTGTGCCTGGGTGTAGCCACCAATGTCCTTGTTGCTTGCAGGGTCGGCTGCCAGCGTGGCTTGCATGGCGTCATAGGCAATTGCTAAACCGCCCAGATCGGCGATGTTTTCGCCCAAGGTCAGGTCGCCATTCACATGGATGCCGTCGATCGACTCGTACGCGTTGAACTGAGTGACCAACTTGCCGGTGCGGCTCTCAAAGCCCTTGCGATCCGCTGCGCTCCACCAGTCGGAGAAGGTGCCTTTGGCATCAAAACGGCTGCCTTGATCGTCATATCCGTGAATGATCTCGTGGCCGATAACCGCGCCAATGCCGCCATAGTTCAGCGCCGGATCAGCGTTCGGATCGAAGAACGGCGGTTGCAGGATCGCCGCCGGGAACGTGATCTCGTTTTGCAGAGGGTTATAGGAGGCATTCACCGTTTGTGGCGACATGCCCCACTCACTGCGATCCACCGGCTTGCCGATCTTGCCCAGGTTCCATTGATAGTTGAAGCGATTGGCGGCCAGCAGATTGCTGGCATAGCTGTCCCGCGTAGTGCTCAAACCCGACCAATCGCGCCACTTTTCCGGGTAGCCAATCTTGGGAACGAACGAGGCCCATTTTTCCAGCGCTTTGGCCTTGGTCTCAGCGCTCATCCATTCCAGATTCTCAAGCCGCGGCTTCAATGCATTGCGCAGGTTCTGCACCAGCGTTTCCATCTTGGCTTTTGACTCAGGCGGAAATGCGACTTCCACATACATCTGACCCAGCGCCTCACCGACCGAGCCATTGATGGCGCTGAGCACGCGCTTCCAACGCGGCTGAATTTCCGATTGCCCACGCATCTGCTGGTTATAGAAGGCAAAGTTCTGCTGCACGTAGGCATTTGGCAAATAAGGCGACGCACTGTCGATGGCGTGGAAGCGCAGATACGCCTGCCAGTCCGCTACTGCTGTGTCGCCCAGCATTGCGCTCACTTCAGCATGAAACTCTGGCTGGGCCAGCGAGAACATCGCCGGCGCATCAATGGCGTGCGCTTTGAAGAATTCCGACCACGGGAAGTTGGGGCTCACCGCGTCGGCGGCGGCGATGTCGACCGGGTTGTAGTACTTGGAAACGTCGCGGGAAAGCTCTTCGCTGGAGAGTGAGACTTTGGCCAAGCGGGTTTCGAATGCCATGATCGATTGCGCTTGTTTGCCGGCGTCCCCGGCGCCGGCACCTGCCAGCGTCAGTACGGCTTCGATGTGCTTCAGATAGTTGGCGCGAGCGGTTTTGTAGTCTTCTCTATCGGCGGTGTAGTAATCACGATCTGGCAAGCCCAGCCCGCCCTGGGTGGCGTAGGCGATCGTCATGGACGAGTCTTTGAAATCCGGATTGGCACCAAAGCCAAACAGGAACCCGTTGCCGGCGGCGAAATCCTTGCGCAGCCAAGCGGCCACCGAGGGGCCATC
>JBBQQV010000163.1:0-7101 GCA_038215505.1 Lysobacterales bacterium | reverse complement strand
CTGACGTTGGCACTGACCGCCACGTTACTGGCACCGTTGCTGGGCGATGACGAACTCAAAGTGGGAGCGACATCGGTCGAACCTGTGCTGAAGCTGCCCTTCAAGGTGAGACCCGTGAACGAGGTATAGGCGCGCACCATTACGTGATAGGTGCCGACTTGTGGCGCAGCAATGGTGCAGGTCTCGTTATTGCCACTCAAGAACGGCCGGCAGGTGTAGGTGGTGGTCGTTGGCGCGGCACCAAAGCGCACATACAGGTCCGCATCGCCGGTGCCGCCGCTGGTCTGGATGACCAGGTTACTGGCGCCGCTGGGAACATTGATCGTGTAGTTCACTGCGTTGTTGGTAGTCGCAGCGAGATTGGCCACCGGCACATTGTTGGTCAACACGTTGCTGATACCGCCGCCACCGCCACCAGTCAGCGTCTGCCCGGCATTGCATGCCCCAAACGAGCTGATCGCCGCTGCCGCCCAAGTGAACTGACTGTAGCTGGTGCCGCTGCCGATCAAGCGCAGCGAATGGCCGACAGCGGTGGATTCGGTTTCCGACTGCGGAATCGCAGTGCTGGTCAGGCCGCTGGCAGGACCACTGGTGGCCGTGAAGGTGCCTTCATAGCTCAGAAACTGCACGACCTGATTGCTGGCGTTGACCAAGGCAAACCCATCAGGCGCGCCGTTTTGCATGCCAGTGGTGCCGACCGTGACTACGGCGGTGCCGTGCCCGCCGCACTGATCGACAGTCGTACCCGACAGACTTAAGGTCGCGTAGGAGGCGCCGCCGCTGCCGTTGTAGAGCACCACCGACCAGCCAGCGAGACTGGTGCCGGCAGGCGCGATAACTTCGATTTTCTCGTTGCTATCGGTGCCCGCGTTGTCGTAGTGAAATTCATTGATGAACACATCGGCGCTTGCCGATCCGACACCGAGCAGGCTTACGCCGCCCAGGCAAACGCCCAGCCAATTGCGAAACTTCATGATTCCAAAGATTCCTGATTTCCGCCCCGCGCGTGCTTTTGCCACGCGAGGCTCAGCGACAGTGGAAGCCAGACTTCAGTCCGCTGCGGTGGGTTGCCCGACTCTATCCGGCAAAACCCGCCTGGTTGGTAGGTTCAGCGGAGCCACACGCTCGCCCCACGCCCTCATGGGAGCGCCGAACGTGTGATCGACGGCAACACCGGTGCTGGGCGATCCTCGCCGTTCGAACGGGTCAGGCTTGAGTTAAAGACGTCACCGTGACCCCCTCCAAGGGCGCATCGGCGAAGCCGCAGAAGTGTGAGGCCGAAGTGTGCAACTGTCGACTACATTTGTGTGACAGGGGGCTCGTTTAGCAGTTGACAGGGGCGCGTGGGCCAGGCGTCGAATGGCGGCCAAAGTTCAACATCAGCCGAGCAACCTCCAATGCTCATTGTTTAAGCCGTTCGCGGTGATGCTTGGTCAGGCTTGGCATACAGTTGACTGCGGCAATCGAACCGTGAACGGCCGCCTCGAGGCTGAGTTCGGCCTTCAATACCTAGCCATGAACACGAGCACGGACGAGGCACTTGCGGGAGCGGCGGAAACCGCGATTGCTCGTTCAGGCAGAGGAGCAGCGCGCCTTCCGGCGCTCCCACAACAGCAAAGATTGGCGCGAGGCATGTGCCGAAACCTGTTCATCAGCGAAACCCGGCTCGCTTTCGCGCGGTTTTTTCAGGGCGAACGGGTAATTTGTCGGCTACTTGCTCTGTATTGGAGCCTGCTCTGTATTGGAGCCTGCTCTATATTGGAGCCTGCTCTGTATTGGAGCCTGCTCTGTATTTGAGCCTGCTCTGTATTTGAGCCTGCTCTGTATTGGAGCCTGCTGCGCTGCGGGGCTGGACTAGAACACTTCCGCGTAAGGATCGTGATCGCCGCTGGCGCCGTCGGCCAAGCGAATCTTCAGCGCCAAGCCATCGCGTGAGTCGGCTTTCTTCAACACTTCTTCCAACTCGCACTTACCTTCTTTGTAGAGTCTGAACAGCGCTTGGTCGAAGGTCTGCATGCCGTCTTCCAGCGACTTGTCCATGGCCTCCTTGATCTCGTGGGTCTGCCCACGACGCATCAAGTCACGAATCATCGGCGTGTTGATCAACACTTCGGTGGCCGGGATGCGCTTGCCGTCCTTTGAAATCACCAGCCGCTGGCTGATCACCGCTTTCAGGTTCAGCGACAAGTTCATCAGAATGTTCTTGTGCGCCGACTCGGGGAAGAAGTTGAGGATGCGCTCTAGGGTCTGATCGGCATTGTTGGAGTGCAGCGTTGCCAAGCACAAATGGCCGGTTTCGGCGAACGCAACCGCCGCTTCCATGGTGGCCTGATCGAGGATTTCGCCGATCAGGATGACGTCAGGCGCTTCGCGCATCGCGTTTTTCAGCGCAGTGTGAAAGCCGTGCGTGTCCAAGCCCACTTCGCGTTGATTGACAATGGATTTTTTGTGCCGATGCAGGAACTCGATCGGATCCTCAATCGTCAGAATGTGGCCATTCTGAGTGCTGTTGCGGTGGTCGATCATCGAAGCCAAAGTGGTCGACTTGCCGGAGCCTGTGGAACCCACCACCAGCACCAAACCGCGGGGCTCGGTGATGATCGCCTTCAAGACTTCCGGCAGCTTCAACTCGTCGATGCTGGGGATTTCGCTTTTGATCGCGCGGATCACCATGCCCACTTCGCCGCGCTGCTTGAACACGTTGACGCGAAAGCGTCCGGCGTCCTTCACCGCGATTGCCATATTGAGTTCGAGCTCGCGCTCAAACGCTGGCACTTGGCCCTCGTCCATCAACGAGTAGGCGATGCGCTTGACCATGCCTGCAGGCAAGCCTGTATTGCCGAGCGGATAAAGTTTACCCTCGACCTTGATATTCACCGGCGCGCCGGTGGTCAAAAACATGTCCGAGGCACTCTTCTCGGTCATGAGTTTCAGGAAGTAACCAATATCCATGTGCTGGAATCCCCTGGTCCTGTTGGCGTCGGCGCGGTCTGCGAACAGCGGTTCGAGACTTCAGCCATTGCGTGCGCTGGCGTGGCTTTCCACAATACGCTGCCGAACCGCTGGCATCGATCAGGTCGAATGATATGACACGCTGCGAAAGAATAGGCCACGCTTGCATACGAATCGTGGCGGCCGTGATGCTTGCCACCTTGGTGAGTGCCTGCGCTTCGACGCCACCGCCCTTGGCAGAACTGGATGCGGCCGACGCGGCGTTGCGCCAGGCGCGCGAGTTGGTTGCCGAATCACACGCGCCTGTTGCGCTTGGCTTTGCGATCAACAAGCGCGCCGAGGCCGATGCAGCGGTGGCCGCACGCAGCTACGCGCGCGCGAAGGTGCTTGCCAATCAGGCAGCCGCTGACGCGGCACTCGCGGCGGCCAAGAGTCGCGCCGCCAGCGCGCGCGCTGAAGTCGAGCGCAAATCCAGCGAGAATGCGAGGTTGCGGCAGGAGTTGCTGGGCGAAGGAGACGCGCAATGAACCGCCTATGCGTGTTGGCTATCAGTGCCGTCTTGCTCGCCGGTTGCGCGTCCACGCCCAAGCGGGATCTGCAACTCGAACGCTTGCAAGCTTCATTGGCCAACCTTGAGGCCGACCCGGCGATGGGCGAACTCGCCGGCGGCGAGCGCGCCGAGGCCAAGCAAGCGCTGGCACGGTTGGCGGTCAGCCGCGGCGATGAGCGGGTCAACGAACTCTATCTGGCCGAGCGCCGGGTCGAAATCGCACGCACCGTGGCGCAAGCCGAATTGGCCAGCAAACAATCCGACCAGTTGGATCGGGAGAATGATCGAATTCTGCTCGAAGCGACCCGCCGCGACGCCGAGATCGCGCGGCTTGACGGCGAGAAGCTGCGCCTGCAAAGCCTCGCTCGTGCCGAAGAAGCGCAGCGAGCTAACACCGATGCCGAGGAAGCACGCCGCGAGAGCGTGCTGTCTTCGGCCGAAGCCGATCAGGCGCGCCGCTTGGCAGCCGCACAATCCACCGAAGCCGCTCTCGCCCGCCGCGAGGCGGTGCTTGCCGGCGAAGCCGCCGACAGCTTGCGCATGCAACTGGAAACCATGACTTCACAGCGCGACGCGCGCGGCGAGGTGATGACCTTGTCTGGTGATGCATTTGCCAGCGGCTCAGCCACTCTGCGTGCCGAAGCACGCGCCAATCTCGGGCGCGTCGTCGAGTTCGTCAGCAAGGCCGGCACCGCGAAAGTGCAGATCGAGGGCTACACCGATGATCGCGGCGGCGACAATCTCAATCAATCGCTGTCGCAACAACGCGCCGAAGCCGTGCGCGCCGCCTTGATCGAAGAAGGCATCGAAGCCTCTCGCCTCACAGCGATGGGAATGGGGAAGAATCGTCCGGTCGCAGACAACGCGACCGCCGAAGGTCGCGCGCGCAATCGACGGGTGGAGATTTTGGTGGTTGGAAAATAAATCTGCTGGATCTCAACTTGAGGTTGCTGGTGGTTGAGGCGTTTACCTTCTGGCGAGCGCTTCAGATTCCACGCGCGTGAATTGGCTTTTCAAGTTGACGTCGTCCATTCCGGGCCTCAGCCCCGGAATGGACGAAACCTTGCGCCAACTCAGAACAACACAACTGAAGCCAAACGCTGGATTCTGAGCTTCGCCAGAATGAGCAGTTCAAGCCACTTTCGGAGCTTGGCGCCGCCCCCTGTAAACCACCAGTTGCAGCCCCCCCCCATCTAGGCGTAGTGTCTTTCTGCCGGGCGATATGTTTTCGCACGGACAGTCGGAGTCGGGCCGATGAAGTATGTAATCGCCAGCGAGGAGATCGCCGTCCCAAGTGTCGGGGCGGGGTCGCAGCCAAGCGCGGCACCCGACTTCCCCACCTCCCTGTACCTCCCAAACCACGCCCTGCCCGGAAGTCCCGCGCGGGGCGTTTGCGTTTTTCTGTCTCTGCGTTCGTTTGCTGCAACGGATCCCAAACCAAGCTGATCTCAATCCAAAGGAGTTTCGCGATGTTTGAAAGCCAACCCGCTACCGAAGTGGAAGCCATGCTGAAGAGCGACAACGAGTTTCGCCAGTTGTATCGCCGCCACCAGGAGCTAGACAAACAGGTACTCGACGCCGAGCTTGGCGTGCTGCCACTGGACGGCACTACGCTGGTGCGGATGAAAAAAGAAAAGCTGCACGCCAAAGACCGCTTGACGCGAATGTACGAAAAGAAAAACGGACTGCACTGAAGGCGCGCCAAATACAGGCGTTCTGGAAAAGCTGCCTCCACAAACGCGGGAATCCAGTCCATCGATAGATCTTGCGCGCTGAGCGCGAGCGATCGTCTGGATTTCCGCCATCGCCGGTTTGATATCGGCAGCTCTATGGCGGAGCTCTGACTTTCACCGGTGGCGGTATCGGCTTTTTCGCGCCTGCAGGAGCAAGCAGCCGCGAAGCTATACTTCCGCTTTCCCTACGGAGCCGTGGCGGGCCGCGCGATGCGGTGGCGCTGCGGCCAATGCATGACTATCCACGACAGCGTTCTTGATCTGATCGGCAACACACCGATTGTCCGCGCCAACAAAATTGACGCCGGCCTGTGCGAGTTGTTTTTCAAACTCGAAAGCCACAACCCCGGCGGCTCGATCAAGGACCGCATCGGTCTCAAGATGATCGAAGCGGCTGAGGCCGCAGGCAAAATCAAACCGGGCGACACCCTGGTGGAAGGCACTGCCGGCAACACCGGCATTGGTCTGGCGCTGTCCGCACAAGCCAAGGGCTACAAGCTGGTGCTGGTAGTGCCCGACAAAATGAGCCGCGAGAAAATCTTCAATCTGAAAGCGATGGGCGCCGAGGTGTTGCTGACCCGTTCCGACGTCGCCAAGGGCCATCCGCAGTATTACCAGGACATGGCCGAACGAATTGCGCGGGAGACACCTGGCGCCTACTTCATCAATCAGTTCGGCAACCCCGACAACCCGCGCGCGCACGAAGAGGGCACGGGGCCGGAAATTCTTGCGCAGATGGACGGCCGCTTGGACGCCATCGTCTTCGGCTGCGGTTCCTCAGGGACGATGACGGGCCTGTCCCGTTGTTTTGCAAAGTTCTCGCCCGACACGCAACTGATCCTGGCCGATCCGGTCGGCTCCATCCTCACCGAGTACATCAACGAGGGCACGCTGTCGGAGAAATCCGGCAGCTGGATGGTCGAGGGCATCGGCGAGGATTTCCTGCCACCGATTTCCGACTTCAGTCGCGTCCACAAAGCCTATGCGATCAGCGACAAGGAGAGCTTCGCGGCGGGACGCGAGCTGCTCCGCAAAGAAGGCATTCTGGGTGGCTCCAGCAGCGGCACCTTGCTGGCGGCCGCGTTGCGCTACTGCCACGAACAGACCACGAAAAAGCGCGTGCTGGTATTCGTCTGCGATACCGGCAACAAATATCTGTCGAAGATGTACAACGACTACTGGATGCTTGATAACGGCTTCACCGAACGCGAGGCGCATGGCGATCTGCGCGATCTGATTTTGCGGCCGTATTCGCAGAGAGACACGGTGGTGGTCGGCCCCAATGATCTACTGACCGTGGCGTATCAGCGCATGAAGCTGTACGACGTCAGTCAGCTGCCGGTGATGGACGGTGACCAGATCGTCGGCATCATCGACGAGTCCGACGTCCTGCTGCACGTCTATGGCGACGAGTCGCGGTTCCGCGACCCGGTGTCGACGGCGATGGTCAGCCGTCTGGAGAAGCTCGATGTGAAGTCGCCGATCGAGGCGCTGCTGCCGCTGTTCGAAGCCGGCCACGTCGCCATCGTGATGGACGGCGAGCGCTTTCTTGGCTTGATCACGCGCATCGATCTGCTCAACTTCCTGCGCCGCCGCGTGCAGTAGCGGCGGCGCGCGATACCGATGACGCCGGGATGAGGCGCGTATCCTTATCATCCTGCGCATTCATGAAAAGTCCTGGTTAATGCGCTGCGGAGTTCGCCCCATGCCCTTGCCGAAACGCGACGAAATTCTGCACACCTACGCGGATTACCTTGGCTGGCCCGAGGATGTGCGCTACGAGTTAATTGACGGCGTCGCGTATCTGATCTCGCCCGGACCTGATCTGGCGCATCAGGACGTTGCGGGCGAAATCTACTACCAACT